>JAGBFY010000364.1 GCA_017936245.1 Kiritimatiellia bacterium | reverse complement strand
TGCGGCTTAAGAATGCAAAGCCTGCTCATGAGGGTGTCGCTCCCGCGGACATGGTCATCTTCAATTCCGTTCTCCGTACAGCAAAGGCACCGCCGTCTATGATGGAGATTGATTCTCAGAAGGCAAGCTTCCTTGCGAGCGGTACGCGCATCGTGTGCAAGGCTGAGAAGGACGCTGTCGGCGCGGACGGCAAGACCGTCAAAGGTTGCGGCCGTCCGGTGCCGATTGACGAGAAGAAGTGTCCGTACTGTCTGGTTGTTCAGGACACGGGAATCACCAAGGAGGAGGAAGGCGTCAAGAAGATGCGCGAGTGGTCTGCCCGCTATGGTGTGGATGTCGTGAAGAATCCGGATGTCGATTCCGACAAGGATGGTTTTACCGATGGCGAGGAGTACGAGTTTGCGTCCAAGGGCGGAATTTCCGATCCCAAGGATCCGAATTCTCACCCCGACTATCTTGACTCTCTTTTTGTTGTCGGCGAGATGCAGCAGACGGTTCTTCCGTTCTATCTTGCGCAGGTCAGCCCGATTCCCAATGGTTTCCGCTTCGGCTTCCGTGATTTCACCAAGAAGAATGCCTATGGGCAGCCCATGGTCTACAGCGTTCTCAAGGGTGAAGAGATCGGCAAGACCGGGTTCTCCGTTGTGAAGCACGAGAAGAAGACTGAAGAGCGTGTAGTGCCCGGCACTAAAGGGAAGATGAAACGCAAGGTCGAGGTATCGATTGTTGAATTGGTACGCAAGGTTGACGGCAAGAAGGTTGTTGCACGTCTCAACGAGCGCAAGGTTCCTGTTGAACGTCAGGTCGATCTTGTGTTCCGCCGCGGAGCTGAAAAGAAGTTTACGGTGAAGATCGGAGATAAGATAAATTTGTTCTCTCGTGAGTACCAGATTGTGTCTTTTAGCGGAGATGTCAAGTCTCCAGTGGTTAAAGTTGCAGACGGTTTGACGAAGATCGAATCCGTCATCACGAACACCGGAAAAAAACAATAAAGAAAGAATGCTTGATTTGATGGACGGAATTTTGTATCATTCCCCATTGCCTTTTTAAGGAGTAGAAGAAATGAGAATTATGAAACGGGCTTTTGTCTCTGGTTTTGCATGCGCGGTGGCCGCCGGCGCAATGGTGTCGTTCGCACAGGACGACCTCGACAGTCTGCTTAGTGACCTTGAGTCTGACGGCAAGAAGAAGTCGGCTCCGGTTGTCGCTACGCCGGCAGAAGAGGCCGCACCTAAACCAGCCGCCGAAGAGGTTAAGCCTGTGGAGGCTGTGCCTGCATTGGAGGAAGTAAAGCCCGCCGAGGCTCCCAAGGCTGAGTCTGCTCCTGTTGTCGAGGCGCCCAAGGCCGAGTCTGCTCCTGCTGCCGAGGAGCCGAAGGTTGAGGCCGCTCCTGTAGCTGCTGTTGAGTCTGCTCCTGCAGCAACCGAGTCTGCTCCTACTGTTGCGGAACCCGCAACTGTTCCTGTAGTTGCTGAAGCTTCTGCTCCCGCGGCCGAGCCCGCCCCTGCTCCTGTTGCGGCAAAGCCTGTTGTTCAGGCTCCTGTGCAGGAAGCTCCTAAGGCAGCCGTAAAGCCCGCTCTTCCTCCGGATCCGAATGCCGCGCTTGTGAGCGACCTCATGGCTGCGGAATCGCTTCGTCGTGAAGCTATGGATGTTCAGGCTGCTCATGAGCTCACCGAGGCGCGTCAGGCTATGTCGGTGCGCGACTGGGATCTCGCCTATAGGAAGTATTCGCTTGCGCTGAAGCATCTCAATGATCGTGCGGATACGGTCGAATTCCGCTATGAGTGCGCCCAGGGTATGGCGGAGGCCCGCTATCAGGCAGGCCGTCAGGCGCTCCGTGAAGGCAATCGCGAGTTGGCGATGCAGTATGCGGTTGATGCGAAGTCGCTCCGTCATCCCCGTGCGCAGACTCTCATCGAGGCTATCGAAGGTGACCCGACCTCTGCCGTCGAAAAGGATGTGACCGAGATCGCCCACCGCCGCAATGATAAGGACTTCAAGACCGATCGTGATTCCATTCGCCGTCGTCTTCGCCGCAGCGCTCAGTATCTCGCCGTTGCCGATCTCGACAAGGCTCTTGAAGAGTGTGAGCTCGTAATCCGTTTCGATCCGTACAACAGCGAGGCTCTCGCTCTCCGTCAGCGCATCCAGCGTCGCCGCGAGGTGATTCTCGACAAGGAACGCAACGCCACCCGCGAAGGCATGATTGCTGATGTCAACGCCGCATGGCGTCCTGTGTATGCCGTCAACTCCCTTGAACTCAAGGGCATTGATGGCGGTACCACCCGTACGGCTCTCGGAAACGATGCCGAGCGTACGATGGAGCAGGTTGTCGAGAAGCGTATGAAGGAGATGATCCTTCCTTCAATCTCCTTCCGTCCTCCGGCTACGATTGCCGATGCGGTTGAATACTTCAAGCAGGCGTCGCGCGACTTTGACCGTCCTGACATCCCGATTGACCAGCGCGGCTTCAACTTCGTGCTCGACCTCGGCAAGCAGCTTGTCGCCCAGGGTGGCGATGCGGCTCCAGCTGCCGACTCCGGCAACGACTTTGCGGCTTCCGCTGCGGCTACCGATGATGCGTCTGCCGGCGCAGCACCTGGCGGAATGCCTGTCATCCCCGCTATTGCGGCTAACAACGTTTCGCTTTGGGATGCCCTCAAGCTTGTCTGCCGCGTCACGAAGTTCAAGTTCGTGATCGAGGAAGGTCCTGTTGTGATGGTGATGCCTGAGGGCATGACCACTGAAGCTCTAGTGACGCGCACGTATGACGTTACCGAGAACTTCGCAGAGCGCATGAGCGGTGCGGCTGAGGACGTACAGGATATGGCTGGCGGATTTGGCGGCGGAAACAAGAGCAACAGCGAAGAGGCTTCCGCCGACAGCCAGGAGGCTAGCTGGAAGAAGTTCTTCACGCTCATGGGCGTCAAGTGGGCCGAAGGTTCGAGCATCGTGTATCTCAAGACCATCGGCAAGCTCCGCGTCACAAACACGAAGGATCAGCTTGCTGTCATCGAAGCTGCTCTTGCGGGTGAACTCGGCGCCACTCCGAAGCTCATTGAAATCGAGGCTCGCTTTGTTGAGGTTGCTCAGGAGGATCTCAACTCGCTCGGTTTCGAATGGCTTCTCAATTCCGACTATTCGCTCTCCATGAACGGTAAGCTTGGAAAGCTTCTCGGCATCAAGGGCGGTAAGTGGGGAGAAAATGCAGGTTCTACGATTCATACGCAAAACTCCACCACT
>JAGBFY010000363.1 GCA_017936245.1 Kiritimatiellia bacterium | reverse complement strand
GTAATCATTCCTCAGCATTACACATTTGATGAAGATTGGATTCTCAACGGAAAGTCGGCGTGGGAGTTCATCCGCCAGATCCGCGCCGGAAAGAATCTGCCGCGCGAATTCAATGCCGTCGCTGAATACAATCCGCCGTTTGCGTTCGCCACTCACTGCCAGGCAGAGCTCTTCTGGAATTCGGATGATTCATGGGAGGAAATCGCAAAACGCGCCCGTATGCGTGCCCGTCCGGAACGGTGATGGCTGAAAGGGACTCGACCGATGAAGATACCGGCAGTTGTTTTTTCTGTGCTGTCTGTTGTGACTGTGTCCCGCGGTGACATAATAATGTCGCCGGGAGATGTCGAGGTGTTGGTCGAGCCGAAATGCTCCAAGGTTGTGTACAGCGGTATGTCATTGAGTTCGAAAAACCCAAGGACGAGTATGATTATTACTTCTTGGTGCGAGAGGGGACTCCCGGCAAGATACGTTTTGAATATGTGCAGATAGAGAGGCTGTCATGACAAAGTTCCGTCTTTTTTCGATAACGTGCGCCGTGTCGCTCGGAGGGTTGCTGTTCGGTTTTGATTCCGGCGTCATTTCCGGATGCGAAGAAGCTATTCAGAAAGAGTTTGCGCTTTCCCCGTTCTGGCACGGACTCGTGGTGGCCGGCGCTCTCATCGGCACGGTGTTCGGTGCATTGGCGGCCGGTCGGATGTGCGACAGGCTCGGACGCAAGCCCACTCTTGTGTGGATGGGGATTCTCTTTCTGATATCGGCGGCAGGTTGCGCATTGACGCCGGGCGGTGAAGTGCTGGGACCGCAGGTCCTGGGATGGATGCGCTTCATCGGCGGCATCGCAATCGGCGGCGTTTCAGTCGCGGTTCCGATGTACATAGCGGAAATCGCTCCGCCGGAAAGCCGCGGACGGCTTGTGCTCGTAAACCAGTTCTGCATCGTGCTCGGCATTGTGGTTTCATACATTTCTAACTACTGCGTGGCGAGGTGGCTTCCCGCCTCGACTTCTGTCGTATGGAGGGCGATGCTAGGAGCGGAGTGCCTGCCTGTGCTCATGTATCTCGGAGCCCTTGCATACGTTCCTGAGAGTCCGCACCAGAAATGCGTTGAGGCTGTGGCGCCATTGTTCGTCCGCAGGAATCTGCGTCCGATTCTCATGTGCTTTGTCGTTGCGTTCTTCAGTCAGCTTTCCGGGGTGAATGCTGTCAACTACTACGCACCGCGCATTTTCAAGATGATTTTCGGAGAGGGAAGCGACATGGTGGCGCTCGCCGGGACGATCGGCGTAGGGATTGTCAATCTCATCTTTACCGTTGCGGCGTTCTTCCTGATCGACCGGTTCGGACGCCGTCCGCTTCTGATATCAGGATGCGCGGCGATGGCGGCGATGCATGGACTCGTCGCATGGCAGATTTCCCTCGGCTCAGCGTGTACGCCGTGGCTGGCGATGTTCGGGGTGTATGGTTTCATCGCCGCTGTCGCATTCTCGGCAAGCGCAGTCATCTGGGTGTTCATTTCTGAGATATTTCCGGCTGACGTCCGCGCCAAAGGCCAGAGCTTCGGCGGCATGGTGCATTGGATCATGTGCATGCTCGTATCCTGGCTTTTCCCCGTGGCCGTCGCTAAAACCGGCACGTACGCCTTTGCGTTTTTCGCCGCGATGATGCTTCTCGAAATGTTCTGGGCGATATTCCTCATGCCGGAGACTAAGGGGAAGAGTATTGGTCAAGAGTAAGGAGTAAAGGGTAAAGAGATATGAGAAAAGAATACATAAAGAGTTTTGGTGAGAAGTGCCGCAAGGAACTTCTCGAAAATGTGATGCCGTTCTGGTTGAAGTACGGCTGGGACCGTGAACACGGAGGCGTGTACACGTGTCTTGATCGAGACGGTACGCTCATGGACTCAACCAAGAGCGTGTGGTTCCAGGGGCGCTTCGCCTATGCGCTGTCCTACGCGTACAACAACATTGAAAAGAACCCTGAATGGCTGAAAGCGGCGAAATCCACCATCGATTTCTTTGAACGCACATGTTTCGACTCTCGGGGACGCATGTATTTTGAGGTGATGGCCGACGGTACGCCTTTGCGTATGCGCAGGTACGTGTTCTCGGAGTGTTTCGCCGCCATCGCGCTTGCGGAGTATTCGCTGGCTTCGGGCGACAAGTCTTGTGCGGAGAGGGCGCTTGTGCTCTTCCGCCGCATCCGGGAGTTCATGCATGATCCGGCGATGATGCCGGCGAAATATGAACCTGCAATGGCGTGTCAGGGGCATTCCCTCACGATGATCTTGATCGATGTCGCGAACGTACTGAAGCGTGTTTCGGATGATCCGATATTGGATGCGCAGATATCGGAGTCGATCGACAATCTTATGCGTTATTTCGTCCATCCGGAATTCAAGTGCGTCCTGGAGACGGTTGGTCCGAATGGTGAGTTTATCGATACGATAGCTGGGCGCACGATCAATCCCGGCCACGCCATCGAGACGAGCTGGTTCCTGATGGATGTGGCCAAGACTCGAGGCGACGGCAAGTTGACGGAACAGGCGTTGCAGATTCTGGATTGGTCATGGGATTGGGGCTGGGATGCAGAGCATGGCGATGGCGGCATAATCTCCTTCCGCGACTGCCGTAACTTCCCGCCGCAGTGCTACGAGCAGGACATGAAGTTCTGGTGGCCGCAGTGCGAAGCGATAATCGCGAACCTTGAGGCGTATCAGATTACGGGAGACGCTAAATATTTCGAACGGTTCAAGCTCGTCTCTGACTGGGCGTGGTCTCACCTGAAAGACCCGGATCATCCGGAGTGGTTCGGCTATCTTCATCGGGACGGCACTGTGGCGCAGCCTGCGAAGGGGAACATCTTCAAAGGTCCGTACCACATCCCGCGCATGCTCGTGAAGTGCTCCATGCTTGCCGGCCTCTGACGGTCATGGATTCGCTAAGACTATTGAAATCTGTTGTCGGAAGAGGTATAATTGTGTCATGAGAAAAGGAACAGCCATATTTTCTGTCATGGTGATTATGTTCGCCGGATGTAAAACAAAACTGATGAAGTCTACTCCGTTCTATGAAGGGGATGATTGTGTCTATTCCGGAAATCCAGAAGACCGTGTGAATTTGTGGCCGGTTGCCTATTGGCGCGAACCGGTAGGGTCGGTTCTGTGGCCGATTGCGTCATTCACTGATGAGCATTTTGCAGT
>JAGBFY010000362.1 GCA_017936245.1 Kiritimatiellia bacterium | reverse complement strand
GACATCGGCCGTGTACAGCTGACGCTGTTCCGAATCCGAGGGAGGGGCAACGTCCTCGTTGCCCTTCTTTGCAACAACCTGATAGATTGGGAGGTTGAACACCTTGGCGAAATCGAAGTCGCGCTCGTCATGAGCCGGAACTGCCATGATTGCTCCGGTTCCGTAGGAGGCGAGAACATAGTCGGAAATGAAGATCGGAATCGCCTCGCCATTGACGGGATTGACGCCCATCACGCCGTCGAGCCTGACGCCCGTCTTTTCCTTGTTGAGGTCCGTGCGCTCAAGGTCGCTCTTCCCTGCCGCCTTCTTCTGATAGGCTTTCACCTCGTCGGCGTTGGCGAGTTTGCCGGATTCAAGCCACTTGGCCACAAGCGTGTGCTCAGGGGAGAGCACCATGTACGTCGCGCCGAAAAGCGTATCGCAGCGCGTGGTAAATACCGTAATCTTCGCATCATCGCCCTGTACCCCGAAATCGACGAGCGCGCCCGTGGACTTTCCGATCCAGTTGCGCTGCATCTCCTTGATGCTCTCGGGCCAGTCGAGATCATCGAGGTCATTCAGCAGACGCTCGGCGTACTCCGTGATCTTGAGCATCCACTGGCGCATCGGACGGCGCTCGACAGGATGGTTGCCGCGCTCGGAACGTCCATCGATGACCTCTTCGTTTGCAAGCACCGTGCCAAGTGCAGGACACCAGTTCACCGGAACCTCTGCGACGTAGGCGAGTCCCTTCTTGTAGAGCTGCTCGAAAATCCACTGCGTCCACTTGTAGTACTTCGGATCCGTCGTATTGACCTCGCGGTCCCAATCATACGAGAAACCAAGCATGCGGATCTGCTCGCGGAAGCGATCGACATTCTTCTTCGTGGTAACTTCCGGGTGGGTGCCGGTCTCAACGGCGTACTGCTCAGCCGGAAGGCCGAATGCGTCCCAGCCCATCGGATGGAGAACGTTAAAACCCTTCATGCGCTTGTAGCGGCAGAGGATGTCGGTGGCGGTGTAGCCTTCCGGGTGGCCTACGTGCAGACCCGCGCCCGAAGGATACGGAAACATGTCAAGGCAGTAGAACTTCTCCTTGGTGTTGTCGTAGCCGTCGCACTTGAACGTCTTGTTGTTGAGCCAGTAGGCCTGCCATTTCTTTTCGATTGCTGAAAAATTGTAGTCCATGTCTTTTTAGGGTTTAGAGTAAAGAGTAAAGGGTTTAATCAGTTTCCATTGCCCGTGCCGGAATTCGCACGAGGTTCAAGAAGGGCGTTATCGTCGTTGAGCTGATACACCGTAATCGGGGGACGGTTCGTATCGTGGTTTATCGCCCATCTGTAGAAGATTTGGCTTCCCGGATGTTTATACCACTCATACGAATAGCCTGGCGACCCCTTGCTGAACGGATCCATGATATCCACTATGCGGGTGTAGCCGGATTCAGGCCTGAAGCTGTCTGGACCGAAGGTGAACCAACGGAGCGGACGGTAGATGTTGTTGACCTTGCCGTTCTGCAATGCGCCGGTAATCTTGAATGTGACGGAATTCCAGTCGCCGGAAACCTTCTCGTTGTAATTGGAGCTTGTCGAACCCGGCTCAAGACCGCGAAGCATGTCGGGGGAGCGAGTCAGTGTGGCGTCAAGAAGGTTGGTGATCATCAATGTCACCGCGCACCTGATATTGGTTGCACAACTTCCGGTAAGGGAATTGGTGACAGCCAGAACCGGATACGCACCGGAACTCATGCCGCCCTTCAGCGCCCATTCGGAATTGCCGCTTCCGTTGTCACGGCCAACGGGATCGATGTTGAGCCAGTACATCTGCTTGAGGTTAAGCAGGTATTTGTTGACACCGTCCGGCTTGTACGGCGTGTTGTCGAGAAGCCAGAACTCCGCAAGCCTGATGTCGCCTTCCTCGTAGTTCTGCAGCCAATCAACGACGGCCGGGTAGTACGGGTCATCCTTGGCGATGCCATTGTCGCCAAGATCCGCGATCTTGGAGGAGTCCTTTACGGATGCCATCACCTCGAACTTGCGGTTCTCAGGATCGGATATCCTAAGTCCGCTCAGATCGAGCGTCCACACGCCATTTCTGCCAGATACGCCAGGCACTTCGCCGCCGGCCTTTCCGTATTCGTTGGTGACGACCCTATCCATTTCGAACCACTTCTTCACCACATACACGATGCTCGTGGAGAACGAGCCGTCCGCACTCTGCGGAACAATGATCACCGCCGAGGTGTTCGTGACATCACCGATCACCATCGAGAGCGAATTGACGCTGCCCGGATCGATATCGGCATAGATCCAAAGGTTCGTGCCGGATGGAGGCTCGAAATAGTTCGGATCAATGAGCTGCAACTCGCCATCAGCCGTTACATTCACCTTGCCCGGTGTCTGCTGCATCATGTTGGTCCAGCAGGATTCGCTCTCGCCATGGCTCGTGTACACACCGAGCGACATGGCCTTCTTCTGCCCCTTGCTGTTGGCCCGCTCACCGTACGCGTCGGCGCCGGCATATATCCAGTCATGGTCAGGCAGTTTCGCTTTGAGATTCTTCAGGAGGTTTGTGCCTTCGTAGAGGTAGCGCACACGGCTTGTAGACGGTAATGTGTTCGTGCTCATGAACACAACCTCATGCTCGATGATGCCGGTTGGACGCATAAGGCGCAGAGCATATGGGTTGGACACATCCACAATACCATTCTCGAACGCAGTAGAGCTCCAAGTGCCGTCATTCACATCGGAATACTTGTTCGCCGCCTTTGTGTTCGGGGACTGAAGCGCGATGAACGCGTAGGAGTTTGTGGCATTGGCGCTCTTGTGCCCAACCACTCCGCCTACGCCAAACCTCGCGACGCTCTTGGCGTCGTACTTGTCGTCGTTCTTGATGCACTGCACAGACCAACCCGTCATGTCGAATCCCTGAGGAACCGCAAATTCCACAAACTGGCACTTGTCATCGAGCGTATCGCCGTCAAACATGTTTATCTCGTTGATCCATGCGCGCTTCGGGGAGATCGTGTCAAGCACCGTGTATGCGCTGAAGTCGGTGTTCACCTTGTTGTAATCGGTGAGTCCGAAATACCAAGTCGGCATTGCCCAGTCGGTTCTGGAAAGCTCATGCGGATCCTGCTCGATTCCGTTCTTGTTCTTGTATTCTGCCCAGATATGGTACTGGACGATCTGGTAGCCGTACTCGCCCGCCTGCTGCGGAGGTACGAACGCCCCTGCATCGTCGGGATGGCTACGGTAAACGAGGTTGTTCACCGACCACTCATCGGCGCGTTTGAGCTCCACCTTCTTCGTGGCGTACTTCTCTTCCTTCCAGTTCCTGTATCCCCACGGCTTTTCACCGGAATACCATGCCATATAGACCTTGATGGAATCCACATCAAGCTCATCCTCCATGCCGGCCGGAACAACCTGCACCTGCATACCGAAGGTTTCGTTGAGAATTGGCTGCTGATCGGGGCTATCGATGTTCAGGACCTGCTTGTTGTCTCTGGTGCCCTTACGGAACGCATACGCATTCTTGAGCGCAACCTTCGGAGCCATCGGCTGGGTTACCACGACCTCATCAATGAGAACACGCTGGATCGGAGCAGGGTTCTTCGTACCGTTCGCACCGAACGGCTGGCCGGAGTCCTCCTGGTTCTGACGGCCCTCCGCAGCGCCCCATGTCGTAAGGCGCAACGCCTGATAGTCGGACTGCGAGGTCGGTATGCGCCACAGGAACGGCTCGAACACCGTAGTGCTGGCGGTCACCTCGATGTTTGTGAGAACTGTCCACCTTGCGTCGTCCTCCTCTCCCGGATCGGCGCAGGCCGCAATCGTCACCCAGCCGCTCGAGGTGAGATTCGTCTCTGTAACGCGCGCCTTGAACATCACGGCGCCGATGCGGTTCGTGAAGCGGGGCGTCTGCACGAACGGGTCGTGCTTGTCGTAATCTGCCGTTTCCGGGTCATCCGCAAAGAGCGGATCATCCTCTGGCGGATCGGAAGGACGCTTCGTACCCGAGAAGTTGAGACCGAGGCTTCGTCCGGGACCGAGCGTAACAGGATCATAGAGCGAACTCCATTCCAGCTTGTACGTGGGCATGATGTTCCATCCCCACCAGCTGCGGTCGTCAAGAGCCGGCTCGTCGAACACCTTCATGCCGGTGACGATGACCGTACCGTACATGGAATCGAGCTCGTTCGTGGCGCCCTTGCGAGCGGCGGCGACAACCGAAGGATCAACAAGCAGTCGCACAATGCCGCTTATCGGAGCGCGAAGGCCGATCAGGATGTTCGTCGAACCCTGCACCCTGCGGGCATCCTCCACCTTTGAGAACTCGATCTTATCGTAATCCGACCATCCGTTGTCAAGGCTTTCGGAAATGCTTCTGATATTGGATGCATCAACGCCGTTCGTTGCAACCTGCACCTTCAAAACGGCATTGGAGTGCGCATCCTTCCACGAGAAGGAGAGAAGCGATATGCCGTTCAGGAAGAGCGTACGGATCGACATCGGATCGTTCTCAGATCCGCGCATCGGCTGGAGCATCACAAAGCGATCCTTGATCTTAACGTGCATAACGACAAGACCGCCGCCGCCCTTTCCGCCGCCGATGATGTAGTTGTTTGCGGCAGCGCTTCCGCTTGTCACGGGATTGAAGAACGTACCGCCGCCGCCACCACCGCCGGTGAATGGCTTACCATTGGCACCCATTGCAAGAGTGTGGTTCGAGTTGTAGCTGCCTGCAGTGTAGAGACCGCCCTGTCCGCCGGACCAGTTTCCGCCGGGTCCGGGAGTGTACGCGCCCTTACCCCATGTCGCGGCATTGGCATCAGTGTTGCGTCCGGAACCGCCGCCACCACCACCGCCGAGCCATGCATCGTTGTCGCCGAGCAGTTCACCGATAGCATAACGCACATCGCTTTCTCCAAGAGCAGAAAGCGGGAAGCCGTCACCGCCCTTGCCGCCGTAGCCATCGCCAATGCCGTCCGCACCGTTGGAACCCGGGTAAATCACAGAGGTAGGCTTTGCCGCAGTACCTGCGCCATAACTGCTGCCTGTGCCAGGGGCAATACCGCGCAAACCGCCGCCGCCACCACCGCCGGGAGCGCCATCCATTGCCGCGCCACCAAAACCAGCCGCATATATTTCGCGACCAGCCGCACGCGTTGCATTCTTGCGTGCGGAACCGCCACCAGCGCCGCCGCCGGATGTGGAGCCATTGCCCTGATCATAGCTGTTACGGAACCAGCCACCGCGGTAGCCGCCGTAACCCTGATACTGCTGTGTTTCGGAAGGCTTGAGCGGATTCTTGAGCTTCACATACGAAGTGCCGCCGTTTCCGCCGCCGCTTGGCGTTATCGCGTTATTGCTGTAGCGGGCGGTACCGCCGCTGCCGCCATTCGCGACATACACCGTAATCCCCTCTTCACCGGCTACATATTCAACATCGTTGGTGACCCAGAT
>JAGBFY010000361.1 GCA_017936245.1 Kiritimatiellia bacterium | reverse complement strand
TGCCAGCACATGCCGGAAGATGTGGATTTTTAAGGTGAAGAGTAGAGAGTTGAAAGTTGTAGGAGTTGAGGTCATGAAAAAACTGTGTATAGTGTTTGCTGCTGCAGGTATGGCTGCCGTGGCGTTGGCTCAGGTTGTGTCGTTCAAGGATGCGGCGAAGATAAAGAGCTGGGATGCATGGAACGACCATAGGGACAAAAAGGCGCAGAAGGCGAGGAAGGAGCGTCGCAGCGTTCCGTGGGAGAATCTCAACAAGCTGGATATGGGGCTGAAGGAGATTGGGCGTCTCGCCGTTCGCGACGCGAAGGACATAAAGTCATCCAAGTGGTCGATTGGCTGCGAGACGATGGACCGCGACTATGCCGACTGGGATGCGTACAAGTCGTTTCTCGGTCCGCTCGGCGCGAAGCATGGTCGCCTCTTCTCCGGATGGGCGAAGACGGAGCAGGAGAAGGGGAAGTACGATTTCACGTGGCTTGATCCGCAGGTGCGCGAAATGGCGGCGATGGGCGTCAAGCCGTGGATCTGCCTTTCGTACGGCAATCCCGTGTGGGGAAGCGATTTCCGTCTCGGCATGCGTGTGAAGCAGGTGACGGACAACGTCGAGGCGTTCGATGCATGGATCCGTTACTGCACGGCGTGCGTCGAAAGGTACAAGGATGTGGTGGACGAATGGGAGGTATGGAATGAACCGTTCGGCCAAGCTCAGGAATATGCCGAGATGTTCTACCGCACCGCAAAGGCGATCCGTGCAGTCCAGCCGTCCGCCAAGATATACTGTACGGCGATAACATTCCCGAAGGACTACAAGTCTGTTCTGGAAAAACTGAAAAAGGAGAATGCGCTTGATCTGGCTTCCTATTTCATATACCATCCGTATGACCGCAACCCTGACGAATCCTATGCGAAGCTGGCAGAGCCGCTCCGCAGGCTCGTGAAGAGCTACAGCGGCGCATTCGACATCATGCAGGGCGAGGTGGGATGTCCGGCTCAGCTTGAGTTCGCCCATGCGCTGAACAGTGTTGAGTGGACCGAATATTCGCAGGCGAAGTGGAACCTTCGCCGCACAATCGGTGATGCCGTTCGCGCAATTCCGTGCAGCGTGTTCATGATGATCGATCTTCAGTACACGTTCATGCTGCAGAGCTTCGGCATGCTTCGCTCCAACGCCCTCAAAGAGGTTGTGTACCGCCGTCCGTCGTACTATGCGATGCAGAACGTGTTCAGCTACCTTGATGACGAGGCGCTTCCGTTCTCTGTGAGCACCAACGCAGGCTTTGTCATCACAAAGCGCGCAGATCCGCGTGACAGCGCCGAGCACCGTCTCACCTGTGCGCGCTTTACGCGCTTCGGAAGGCCGGTCAGGTTCTACTGGTTCTCCGACTCACGCCCGTCAAACCGGCTTGAGTTCGACCGCGTCACGATCAAGGTTCCGGGGCACCTGCGCCGTCCGCTCTGGGTGGACATGATCACGGGACGCATCTTCGAGTTCGATGCGGCGAATGTGCGCCATGAAAAGGGGGCGACGGTGCTTACGGATGTTCCGATGTGGGATTCTCCGGTGATGATTGCCGACTACGAATGTGTGCCGCGCCGTTATGACTGGAAGAACGAGACGCCGTATGACATTGTAGATTCGCTGTATCGCCCCGGACAGTATTGGAACAAGATGAAGGCGATGCCGCCGCCCGGAAGCCAACCTTGGATGAAGATGAAAACTGAGGACTTCATTCCGTGCTTTGACCGCTATGGTCAGTTCCGCCACCGCGATTGGCCCGGAAAGACCGTTTCAGACGCAGATCTAAAGGCCGCCGCCGAAGAGGAGGCAAAGGATCTGGCGGCGAATCCCGGTCCGGCGGACCGCAACGGATACGGCGGCTGGACGGCAGGTCCGCAGTTGAAGGCGACCGGCCGTTTCCGTACTGATAAGATCGACGGAAAGTGGTGGCTTGTAGATCCTGATGGACGCCTCTTCTGGTCCTTTGGGCCTGTCCGCGTGACGGCGTCCTCCGGCATGACACCGATGAACGGAGATACGTTCACACCCCGTCGCGGATGCTCCATTCCGGATCGCGACTGTCTCTTCTCTGAACTTCCGCCGCAGTCGGATGCGCCGGATGCGACACCGTTTTCGAAATTCTGGACGACGCATGACAGGCTGCTTCTTCCGTTCTTCCATGTCCGTGGACAGACTCGCATCTACGATTTTACGTCCTCCAACCTTTACCGCAAGTACGGCAAGGATTACTATGCGATATTCTCCGATCTTGTCCATAAACGGCTTCGCAGCTGGGGCGCGAACACGATCGCAAACTCCTCCGACCTCGAGATATGCCTGATGGACCGGACCCCGTTCGCGGAGCGCGTGGAGTGTCAGTCGAGATCCATTGCGGGGTCGTCCGGACATTGGTGGAAGTTCCGTGACCCTTGGGACGAATCGTTTTCAAAGGGTGTGACGGCGGCGCTTGAAAAACACGGACGATCCGCACATGATCCGTGGTGTATCGGATTTTTCGTGGACAACGAGATCAACTGGGGCGGTCACGCCGCACAGCTCGCCGAATGGTCGCTTCAGTCTCCTGCAGACCAGCCCGCAAAGATTGCGTGTGTTGAATTCCTTCGTGCGAAGTACGGCGAGATCGCCAAGATGAACGCAGTATGGAAATCGTCGTATTCGGACTGGAACGATCTTCTGCACTCGGTGCTTCTGCCGGGCGGTGGTGCGAAGAAGGATCTTGAGGCGTTCACCAGCGTGATTGTGGATGAATACTTCAAGCGCACACGTGCAGCGGTGAAGGCGTTCGACAAGGATCTTCTCTATCTTGGATGCAGGTTCGCCGGGCGGGCACGTCCGTGGGTGATTGCCGCCTGCGCGAAATATTGCGATGTCGTGAGCTACAACATATACGCCGAGTCGCTTGAAGGTTGGCGACTCCCCGACAATCTCGACGCGCCGGTGATGATTGGCGAGTTCCACTTCGGCGCGACGGATCGTGGCCCATTCGGTACCGGTGTGCGCCAAGCGAAAGATCAGAACGACCGCGCGGCAAAGCTGAAAACGTATGTGCGCTCGTCACTCGAAAACCCGCAGATCGTCGGCGTACACTGGCATCAGTTCGCGGATCAGGCGACATCGGGCCGTTTCTGCGGCGAAGGGCTGCAGGTCGGCTGGACCGATATCTGCGACCGTCCATACCCTGAAACAATAAAGGCGGTGCGCGAAGTTGGCGCAGAGTTGTATACTCGCAGATGGGGAGAGAAGGGCAAAGAGTAAAGGGTAAAGAGAAAAGGGTAATGAGAGATGAGTAATGAGTGAAGAGAAGCGAGGGGGAATGAGTGATGAAATATAAATGGCTGTTGATTGCGATGCTGAGCTGTGCGTTCTTCTTCCATCAGGCGGACAGGGCGCTGTTTGGTCTTCTTACGATTCCGATCCAGAAGGATATCGGGCTCACTGACGTTCAGATCGGCTGGATCAATACGACGCTTTCCTGGACGTTGGCCGCCATGACCGTCGTTGCCGGATTTGTGGGCGACCGCTGTTCCCGCAAGTGGCTGATAACGATTTCGCTGATCGCGTGGTCGCTGATGACCGTGTGCATGGGGTTTGTCGGTGGATTTTGGGGCGCGCTCTTCTTCCGTTCGATTGCCACCGGAGTCGGCGAGAGCTTCTATGCCCCCAGCGCTTACGCGCTTATAGCGGTGCATCACAAGAATACGCGCTCTTTGGCGCTTTCGATCCATCAGGCTGCACTTTATGTGGGGCTTATGGTGTCCGGACTGGCGGTTGCGTGGCTGCTCGGTTTCATGGAATCCTGGCGCAGCGTATTCATCGCGTTCGGACTGGCCGGATGTCTGCTCGGTATTATGTTCACCTGGACGCTGAAAGACGGGAAGAGGGGAGAAAAGAGTGAAGGGGAAAGGGTAAAGAGTGAAGGGGAAAGAGGGATTGGTTTGGGTGAATCCCTCCGGGCTTATTTCTGCAATCCTTCCGCATTGTGTGCAACGGCGGGCTTTGTAGCGATAGTGTTTGTGAACAACGCATATCTCTTCTGGGCGCCGAAGTTCGCCGCCGAGAAGTTCGCCATTGATGTCGGCGAGGCCGGGAAAGGGGTCATGCTGTGGCATCATCTCTTTGCGTTTGTGGCGATCCTTGTCGGCGGAGTCGTGACGGACCGATTCGTATCGAAGATGCCGCGTTTCCGATTGGGATTTCAGATTGCCGCGCTCCTTTTGGGCGCACCGATGTTGCTTTGGATCGGCTTTTCGCAATCCTTTGCGGCTCTTCTTGTGGCCGCTTCGGCGTATGGTGTGTTTCGCGGATTTTTTGAGGTCAATACCCATGCGTCGCTGTTTGACGTTGTGCCGCCGCAGTTCCGATCGACAGCGGTTGGTCTCCTGAACATGATCGCATTCTTCTTTGGCGGTCTTTCGGGTGTTGCGATGGGTGCTCTGTCGCAGAAGTTTGGCGTTCGCGGTTTTGAGATAGGGTTCGGCATTATGGCCGTGTTCTATGCGGTTGCCGCCTTGCTGATGATGTTCAGTTTCTTCTTCACCTTCAAGCGAAATCGAGTGGTGGAGGGGGAAAGAGATGAGGAATGAGTAATGGGAGATGAGAGATGGGTAATGGAAGATGGGTAAAGAGAAAGAGTAAAGAGAAATGAAAATTACTGAGATAAAGACTTTTGTGATCGACTGCTATCGCACAAACTGGGTGTTTGTGAAGGTGATGACCGATGAAGGGATTCACGGAATCGGCGAAGGGACGCTTGAATACAAGGAAAACGCACTCGTTGGCGCAGTGAAAGATCTGGAACACGCGCTTGTCGGGAAGGATCCGTTCGACACCGAATGGATATTTCACGAAAACTATCGCGACGCCTACTGGCGCGGCGGTCCGGTGCTGATGAGTGCGCTTTCTGCCGTTGACATGGCTTTGTGGGATATAAAAGGCAAGGCTCTCAATCTTCCGGTATGGAAGCTTCTTGGCGGCAAGTGCCGCGAGTGCGTCCCGTGCTACGCCAACTGCTGGTTCGCCGGGGCGAAGG
>JAGBFY010000035.1 GCA_017936245.1 Kiritimatiellia bacterium | reverse complement strand
TTTTTTGGGTTGGGGGGGGTGCCCCCCCGCCCCCGCGGCGGGCTGAGGACAGCCCGCCCTACCGAATTGTAAGTTTTTACAATACACGCTCTTTTCTAACATTATTGCAAGCACCTAAGTTCAATATCCTCAAAGGTAAGGCTCGCCTCTTCAATCTTCACCTCGGCATTCGCTTTTGTCGCGCGGCCTTCCACAAGAAGAAGCTTCTTCGCGCGTTCGCCGTTCCCAAGGCGAACATACTCCAAAGTCTGCATAATATTCGCGAAATCTCCAAACTCCGAATACTCGCCAGCTCCCAACCTGACCGCCTCGCTCTTCGACGGATAAACACGCCTTATCTCCATCCATTCACGCATCCGCCGCGCTTTCTCCTCAGCGATGGACGCGACATCCGGCCTCTCGCCGACTTTGCGGGGCGTAATCCAGGAAACGATTTTTTCCGCATTTTTCTGCGACGACTTCTTAGGCATAGGCGGGAGTGACTTTTCTCCGCCAGGTCTCGCCTGAGCGTCGCCCTTCATATTGGCCTGTTCCAAAAGAGAAGCGAGCCAACCATGAGGGACGTAATCTTCATCAAACGATGCGATTTCCTCTAGCCTCTTGGCGATATCCTCAATTCGGTGATTGCGCCTCTCAAGTTCGCGAAGTTTTGCATTAAGCTTACCCCACACCTTTCGCGCCGAATCGCCGACACGCGACATAAGCGAAACGAGCGTGCCGCCCGCGCCATAAAAGAATGAAGCATCAGACAATATACGCTCAGAGTCGGGTACCTTAACTGAAGCGATGTGCCGGAAGCGCGACGCCTCAGCCTTCATTACCTCAGCGCACGCATTCCAGCGTTTACGGTGACATTCACGGCGCATCTCTTCAACATCGCGCAGAATATCTTCCCTGAGCGTTCCGAACCTCCGTCCGAACCGCTCCAAAAATACGGCGAGTTCCCCGACAATCGGCTTAGCCTCATCCAGCGAAAAATCGGCGACTCCAAATCCGAGAAGCCTCAGGTTAAGTTCCTGAAGCGCTCTCGCCGTCATATCGACATAGCGCGACATCTGATCAGCGCGGAAAAGAATATCACCCGCTGTCTCATAACCGAGATTCTGCACATCAACGCGATTAAGCATTCTCCTTAATTCAGCAACGAGCGAGCGCTGCATATCCAGGAGATTCCCCGTCTCATCTCCTCCGCCCGGCTCAAGATCATACGCCCGCCGCGCACCCAGCCACTCTACAAACGCCGCCGCGTCATCACAGATTCTATAACGGAACTTTGTACGCCTGTTGTCGCGATATCCGCGAAGCCGTTCTTTTTCGATTCGCTCAGTAATAAGCTCCCACTCTTTCAGCTGGCGTATGTCGCTCTTAAATGCCGAAACAGCGAAAGCATCCGCATCCTCGCCGCAAACCTTAAGTTCAACATCCTCATGGAGAGGTTCTGGTTCATGCTCCTCGCGAAATTGAGCAAGTACACGAAGACACGCCACATACTCAGCGGCGCGTTCGCTCGAAAGCATATTCCCCAACGTAAGAGCGCGTTTTGAAAGCCAATCTTTCGTCTCATCAACTAATGGAGATGAAATAAGCGCTACTGATGCACGTGTTTCTGCATTCGGCTCAAACCTTGCACCATCCAACTGCTCGGACGATGTCGCAAACAAATCGGGAGAATCTGAATTATTCTGCTTTCGCTTCATTCCCCTCCTTAGCCAATCTTTTTAGAATCCTTGCGAACGACTCTTGTTCAATCCATTTGCCGCGTTTAAGAATACTCATAATTTCATCTGCAAACTTATAATCACTATACTTTGGATTAAACAAGAAAGCCGATGTTCGCTTCATCTGCTCAGACGACAATTCCCGTCCTGCATCTAAAGACGCCTTTTTAAGAACATCACTGGCTACGACTTTCTTTAGCCGAATGCATTTTCCGACTTCCTTAGCGATACGAAAACCGTCAAGATCGGCATCGCCCTCATGGATGCACTCAGATCCGCTCTTAAAGAGTTTATTCAGAAAGACCTTCACCGCAAGCGACGGAAATCCTGCGGTATAAACACACGAGGCGCCTTCAGCAACCATATTTGCGAAGGGCGCGGCGTTTTCGCTCGTCGTTATTGTCTGCGGCTTAGCATCCCATTCAACCCTCTCAATGTTAACGACCGTTTCGAGCGGCAACTGCACCGCCATCCGTCTTGCATAATGCCGCGACGGATAATCAAATACAGCACCGTCCTTCATGATTAAGGTCACAGGCAAAGAAAATGTCACACTGCTTGTATAGGGATTATCAACAATCAACGCCCCTTCAAGAACAAGCCTTTCATCTTCTCTGTCCATATCTGAAAGTATCGCCAAAATAACAACAAGCTGCCGCCGCAAAGCGCCGCTGCGAAGCTTCTTACTGTTACCGAACCAATCGGAACCAAGTTGGGAGAGAGTAGTGATCAGTCCGCACGCCGGACTTGAAAAACGTTTAACAAGCGATTGAAAAAGCCGCTTCCAATCTTTTCGATTTTCCGCTTTTGAGACAAACCGAACGACTTCTTCATCGGCGGCGAGTGCATCAATTAAAGGCACCAAATCCGGTTCCAACAATTTAAGCCGCGCAAAAATATCTTCGTCATCGCAATCACGCTCCTTTTTCACAAGACCAAAATACTCAAGCGCCTCACGCCACACTGTCTTCTCTCGAAAAATCGGCAAAATAGAAATATAGAAACGCCCGTCAGGAGTGCGTTGCCCGATTGTCCCAAAAAGATGTTCAAGTTCTCGCTGAGCGTCGTAATCAAGATTCTTAACAGAATACGTCTCAGGGAGCTTTATTCCGCGCGCGACTTTCGAAGCGAGCTTCATAACGGCATCCGCAACTGCCGGAGCCTTCTCGATTGCCGCTTTGATTTCTGATTTACTTAACATAAACTACAACAACCTTACCAGAAAACATTCTTTCAGACAAAAAATGGTCAATTTCACGTTTTATGAACATGTTTACTCTCATCGCGACAATTATAACACATAATAAAACAGAATCGCAATCCCGTTTTATTATATTTTTTAAGGATTGCAATCTCGTAAAACGAACTATACCTTTCACCACCCCAACCACCGCATTTTGCAAAATGCGGTGGTAACCATAGCTTTATCATTTCAGCCTGCGAACAACTCGTGTCATAACTTCGCCTAAGTTATTCATAACATCGTCCGCCAAAAACCGTAAGATAAAATATCCGTTCTCTTGCAATAATTCATCTTTTCTCCTATCCCGTCGATAAGCATCTCTATCTGCGAAATGATGACTGCCGTCTATTTCGACAGCCAGTTTATTCCGCTCCGAAATAAAATCCACTTCCATATCCGGATTTCTGCCAAACGGTATCGGCAATCGCACATTAAGAAAAAACTTACCCTTGGTTTCCGGCGTCGATTCCAAATGTCTGAAGAAAAACCGCTCTACGGCGCTGCGTGCCGATTCGTCATCTGTAATCCCCGAATCACTTGGACTGACACCTTCCATCGTCTCCGCAGCAAAAATAAAAAGATCAATTTCCTCAGCCGAAACACCCTCGCGCAGAATCCTCCGCACGGTCTCGGAATATTTTTCCTCTAAACGCTTCTCTCGAATGAGCGAAACATTTGACGGCAAGCCGGATACCGTTGAAATCGGCATCGTTATCTCATAACCGAGCGCTTTATATCCTGCGCATCGCTTGTTGAACATTCGGGCGAACATTTGGATATTAGTATCAGCATAATCATATATCCACACGTCGCGCTTTCCGGCATGACGGCGATGAAGACGTCCGGCATACTGGGTCAGCCGCCCCTTCCATGAAATCGGCAAAGCAAGGAAGAGCGTATCAAGACGCGCGTCATCAAACCCTTCTCCCAAATACGAACCTGTCGCAAGAAGAATTCGCGGTGACTCATCAGGAACGGAAGCGCGTTTTTCCTCAAGCGCTTTTATTTCCCTTGCGCCCATCCCGCCGTGAAGCACCAAGAGATTTTCAACTTTTCCCGTCAACATCTTTTCCAGCAACTCCAAATGCTTCCGCCGCTCGGTCAACACAACCGGAGAACGGCCCTCTGCTATAGCGCCAAGCACATCACGTACGACCATCTCATTGCGGCGGGCATTTGCGATCAATTCCTCGATCAGAAGAGAATAAGACGGCTTTTCGTTTTCTTGCCGAGCGAAACCGGACTCGAATCCTGTCAATCTCACATTTACACGATGATCAAAATGCTCAAATGCCGCCATCGCTTTCGGGTCGACTTTGTGGCGCAACGGCCCGCATTGCATTTGAATAATCGGATGCAACCCATCTCTTCGCACCGGTGTCGCCGAAAGTCCGAGAATATACTTCCCCGTAAATACGTTTGTAACGGCTTCAAACGATGTGGCAGGAACACCGTGACACTCATCGACAATCAACTGGCCGTAGCTGCCCACGATCTCTTTATTGACCGATCCCTTTCGCGCCAAGCTTTGAATCAGCGCAACGTCTATCTTGCCCGTATACTTGCGCTTGCCTCCTCCCCATACGCCGATTTCCTTTTTAGGAATATCAAGAAATTGCGATAACCGCTCCACCCACTGACTCATAAGCGGCTTTTTATTGACGAGAATCAGCGTATTTGTTTTACGCGCGGCGATCATCCACGCCGAGAGTATGGTTTTACCGAATGCCGTTCCCGCAGCCAACACACCGGTATCATGTGAAATCAAGGTTTTTGAGGCAGCCAACTGCTCAGGGCGCAACTCTCCACCAAACTCACAACATATTGGCGAGCCCGAAAACCGTTTATCTTCAATTTTCCATTTAGCGCGAGCATCTTTAAATGTCTTGATGACAGCATCCAACAACCCTCGCGGCAAGACAAGAAAATTCTCTCCGTCAATTCCGCGGCTGATAACACGCGAGAGCCCGTACACGGGACGCCTCATCCATTCCGCTTCTCTGAAGCGCGGATTCACAAATGCCGCAAGCCGCAAAAGCCGTCCACGAAGAACAGGCGGCAAATCTTCCTGATCGATATAAATCGCATTACCGAGAACCACTCTAATCGGGTCGGACGATACAACTACGGTCGGCTCTTCCTTTTTAGGCCCAGTAGACACGCCAAAGAGCGACCACGGCTCGTTTCGCTCAACTTCCTCATCCGTCTGAGGAATCAATTGGCGTTTCTCGGAACAAGCACGCGAACGAAGCGTCATAAATCGCTCTCGCGTTATCATTGGAATACGAGAAAGAAAATCCCACTGATCATAATAGGGGACTAATCTCTCATCTACGAAAAGAGAATTTCCGACTTTGCGAGGGCCGCCTTGCAAAGGCAGCGCAATCAGATTCCCAAACCCGCCTTTAGGCAATCGATTTTGGCAAGGGAATATTCGATCGTAAGAATCGAATCCCATGCTGGGATTGCGTTCCATCGTAATTGAAATGACAAAAGAAAGTACATCGCGGACTATTTCCGCTGAAATCGGCTCGTCAAAGAAGAACCAAAGATGAGCTCCGTTCCCTGAACGTGAACGCTCGCACGCGACAGGCAAACAAAGCTCTTTGAGAACCTGAATCGTCGAACTGACATCTCCTCGCCAAGATGATTTATCAAAATCCATTGCGGCAAAGCGAACGGTATCATCCTCAAGCATAGGATAAACACCCATTGTAAAAGGCTTTCCCCCGTCATCAACTCCGCGTAAATGCCATTCAAAAACTTTATCCGATATCGGCATAAAATCACGCGCGGCACACGTCGCACAATCTCCTCTTACCTTGGCGCACTTTCCGCAAACGCCACGAACCCATTCATTCGAACAGACCGGCGCGTAACCGCCACGCCCATCCTTGCGTTCATATCGCCTCGCAAAAACATCACGCCGCCCATGGAACATCGCGGACATGAGCCTGATTTTTTCTTCAGGCGGTGATTTCATCGTAATGACACACCCGTGATCGCTGTGATTACAATTCAACTCCCTTGACTCCTTTATCGTTTGCCACAAGACACGCCTTACTACCGCCTTTTAATCACTTATTTCCGAAGGGGACAAGATCCCAAAAGTATTGTCATTTTCCGCATCTCGGCAAGATTCTTTTTAATGCTATGAGCATTGCATCGACATCAGATACCGTATTTTCAGGACCAAAGGTAATGCGAACGGTAGAACGTGCAATTTCATTGGCTACATTGATTGCTTTAAGAACATGAGATGTCTGAACATTCTTTGAATCGCAAGCCGCGCCAGTCGAAACTGCAATCCCTTTGAGGTCAAGCATATGCAACAGTCCTTCGGCAGGATGCCCGGGGAAGGACACACTTGTAAAGCCCGGCAACTGCCCCGCGATTCCGTCTCCAAGGTAAATGGCATCGGGGAAGATGCGGTCAATACCGTCACGGAGGAGGGCAGTAAGTTTTTCAAGATGTTCGGTATTTTTTTCCATCCGCTCGCAATTCATCTTCAGCGCAGTCGCCATGCCTACGATTGATGCAACATTCTCCGTTCCCGCACGAAGCCCATTCTCCTGTTGCCCGCCATTCAACAGCGGTTCAAGTTTGTTGCCCTTGCGAATGAAAAGGAATCCAACCCCCTTGGGGCCGTTGAACTTGTGTGCACTTGCAGAAAGGAAATCGACGCCCATTTCTCGGACATCAATCGGAATATGCCCAACCGCCTGAACCGCATCAGTATGAAACAGCGCACCTCGCTTATGCGCAAGCTCTGATAGGAGATGAACCGGATTGATTGTCCCGATTTCATTGTTGACGGTCATTACGGAGACCAGACCGATGTCATCCTTCCACGCTTTCGACAGCCTCTCCGGCATGATGTATCCACCGCCGTTGCCTACCTTTGGACGAACATACACAACGTCGCGTCCACGTCTCGCTTCACTCGCGACTACGTTAAGAACGGCATGATGCTCGTATGACGAAACAAGCATCCCGCCCTCTGAACCTTTCACGACCCAATTGTCCGCCTCCGTTCCGCCGCTTGTGAAGAATATCTCCTCCGGCTCTGCATTGATGCACCTTGCAATCGCCGCCCGCGCCTCGCGCACGGCCTCGCGCGGCTTCCTCGCCCAAGAATGGATGCTTGACGGATTACCGAAATTACCCTTCACGAACGGCAACATCGCCTCCAGCGCCTCCGGCATCAAAGGCGTCGTCGCAGCATGGTCGGCGTAGATAAGTTTTTTGTTCATCCGAACAACTTGCATCCTTGGCGTTTGAACTCTTCAATTTTCACGAGGAGATCATCTTGCGAGACTTCCAGCATCGCAGCAATGCACGGCATACAAGAATACTTACCCTTCTTCGTCTCTGACTCGAAGAGTTTCTTGCTTAAACCGACCTCATCACGCGAGAGTTCGGCGTGGCAATATTGACACTCCTTAGGCGTTATCATAAGCATCCCCCGACTTCAAATACTTGTCATAGATACTGTACACGGCCATATTCTTCTTCCCGTACTCCTTCGGATCGATGATCTGCAATTGCTGACGAATGACCGTACGCATTTCGATTGCCGGGCGTAGGCAATAAAACGAGAACTCCTCGACATCCGCCTTGTCCGCACTTGTCACATGCGGAAACAGCAACTTCAGATAAGCTGTGCAGATACGCAGTACTGCCTCGGTATCACGAGTATCCGCACTTGCCGGATACTCGACCAATTCTTCGACGACGCCGCGATACATCAGACATTCGGACTGCGCACGCATCAAATGCATTATTTCAGAAAAATATTCCGTGTTGAGCGCCCAAGCATTGATCTTCAAGCTCTCATTCATGCGCGGGATGTTTCGCCCCTTGATAAATCCATGGAATCTATCAAGCAGTGCCGACTCATGAAAAACTTCCGGAAGCGTCCTAAACATGTCCGTCTGCTCGTTCATGTCATCAGCAGGAATGTTTCCAAGCAAAATCACACCAGCGGCCCCTGTGACCTTGATATCACCAAACGTAGCTTCTCCCGCTTCCATATATGCCTTCAATGCACCCTGCATCTCGCTCGGATCGGGGAACTGTATCGACTGAATCTCGTCAAGAGCCACGAATTCATTTTGCGCAACAAGCCCGAACTGCCGTTTAGACACATCGTAGAACATCTTTGCTCGACTCAATGTTCCACCACTGACCAGCCATCCATATTTACCTATACGGCCGAAAAGATATGACTTGCCTGTCCCCTTCGGGGCCAACTCCACAAGGTTGATACGTGGCTCAATGAACGGCAAGAGACGCGTCAACATCGTATGCTTCTGAACCCAATCGGCATAGCCATCCGGATTGTAGTCAATTGCCCCAAGCAACACATCCATCCACTCCTGAATCGTAAACTGCTCTCGCGCCTTTCGGAATGCGTCCAAATTGACTGTATATGGGCAAAAGTTCTTGTATTCCAAGAGGTTCAGACACCCATTCCGCTGCCCTCTTGGACGCGATTCGTCCGGCGGCAGATAACCAAGCTGAATCAAGCCCCAACCTCCAGATGTCTTGGTAACATCCTTCTTGATACGATCCCAAACATAATCTTCGATAATAGTCTCGGAATGACGAATGTCAAGGTCGGGAATCTCGAAGGTATGCTTGTTCGACGAAATGTTGAGCTGCACACGAATGTTCGCCAGGAACTTGCGAGTCGCCCCGCCTTGCTGTGCCTCATCGATGATTTCAAGCTTCTGACTCTTTTGCGGAATGATTTTACCTACGTACTGGCGCAGTTCCTCGGGATTGCCAATGCGCCCGTTTGCATCTGCCTTGCGCTTGAGGATCCAGTCGCGCAAGAACGCAGGGATGTTAGCGGCCTTAAAGGTTGAAATCAGCCCCTGGTCCTTAAAGACTGTGGTTTGAGGGAACGCCTCACGAAGCTTATCGGTATTCATGCCTACTCCTTAGATGTCAAATTCATCATTCTCGCTGATCTGGTCAGCACCACCTATCGCAGAAACAACTGCTGATTCATCCTGCGCAGCATTGTCGAGAACTATTGCCCTCTCGATCACCATGAATGGAACTACCTGTTCTTCAATCGAAGCACCGCCGTGCATTTCAAATCCGGGACCCCCAGATTTTGAGAATCGATTATACCCCTTTATCAGCACATATCCCTCACCGACAGATTCCGCGACCAATTCAGAATCAAGATACTCTGATTTTTTACGCTTTGCATAACGCCAATCCAGCACATCAATCTTGTCGGCAAACTCCGTAATGTCTTTGGACTTCCCGTCCCGGCGAGCGACAACTGCAAGCCTGGTCGCACCGTGGTCTGCCGTCAGGACAACGCGGCGATACATCTTAAGAAGATTCTCGATCTCGCCCATCACCTGTACATCAATTCGCATCAACTCCGCTGCCAATGCCTCGGCATGATCTTCGAACGACTCATGCAACAGATGGTCGAAGTCATCGTATTTACGATATCGGCTCGACGTTCCCCATTCTTTTTCAACGGGATTATACGGCGTAGAAGTAGGCAAATTCACGCGGACGCAATCTACAACCTTGGGATCGAAACGGTGCGATTTGCACCGGGCTATCAGAAACGGGAGATATTCGACGCCAAGTGCATCGACCACAAGTACGGCTGTTTCGGGATCCGACTTGAATCCAGAAAGAAGTGCCATCCGAGAAACAACCTCGTCAGGAACCGATGACTTGAATGCCTTGTTTACAAACTTATCCGAAATCGCATCGGCGCACTTCTGCTCACGATACTCGGCCATATATTCTGACAGTTCCGGGTACTTTTCTAGTCCCATATTCAAACGATAAGCCGCCAGTAATTTGCTCTGCGCACATGCCAGATCACGTTCTTCCTCCCTGCCAACAACCGATCTTCTGATCCATTCAATTTCCTCGACTTCAAGGCCAAGTTGAAGCCACGGAATCATCTTGGCCGCCGGATATTCCTTCGTACGCCCGATAAGGGCGGCGACCGCAGCCTTGACCTCCATTGATCCAATGCCAAAACGCCTGACCGCCGCATTGCGTTCTTCAGCAAGTTCTATCGCATTATCCGCATCTAGGATTTCATCCACGACATTAAGATAGAAATTGAGGAACTGGTCAGGATGCTTTATCACGCGCAACAGAACATCTGCAAGAAAACTTCCGCTGGGCGCGATTGTCCGCAACACCTGTTGAAATACCTCGCGCTCGTCGATACCAAAAATCTGTTCGTGTCGCGTCAACGCCACGTCACCGACGGAATGAATCCCCGCAGGGAAGAAATGAGCTTTAAGTTCCCTATCAATTTCCGTTCCAGACGTATTCTTGACAATCCATTTAAATGCATCATCAGAAAGGTCTGCTTTGAATCCACAATACTCGGAGAACAGGTCTTTTAACGCGAAATACTGGCGTACATCCCTTGACACGCCGGGAAACTTGTGGGCGCCATTGAAGCCAACAGCAATACAAATGTTCTCATCCGGCTGAGCCGCCCATTGCTCAAGCGTCTTCAAATAAGCAGGCAGATCGGAGTAGCAGACGCTGAGTCTCGAAGAGAAATCCTTACTGACAAGAACATATTTTTTACCTGCGATAGAAATTGCGGATTCATCGCCTATCGGACAGTATGTCGCGTTGGCAATGATACTTGGATGCGTAAACACTTCCGTCATTTCGGCCCACTTTTGCCGGAAGACAAAAATGACCGTTTCAAGTCCTGCTCCGTTAAGATACCCTGTAATGATATTAAACGTCCTACGGACTTCGCTCTGCTCTAGGAATGAAAGATAGCCGTCCAAGCCGACAACTATCATATGCTTATCCCTATTCTTAAGTTCCTTGCGCTTATCCTCCAATCGCTCGAAGACACGTTCCGCCATCGGAATAAAGCCATCCGAATGAACAAACTGACTAACAGGGACAACCTCAAATTGCCCTCCATAGTTCATGCAGACAGCACTGAAGTCGCCATGTGCCGGAACAACCAGCACACGCGACTTGAACTTGCTTTCGCTGTTTTGTATCCGCTTGCAGAATTCGTTTATGGTCATAGGAAATCCCTTAACTCATGAGCGCAATGCCGGCATCCGGAATTGAAACAATCAGTTTCAGGAGTTCAGCCTTCGCTTCGTCAGACGTCATCTTCTTGATCTTGGATTCAATGTCCGGGCGGAACGATGCATCGTAGTTGCTCTTAACAAAGTCCATGACCACATCTTCCCGCATAGGATCGCACCACCATGTGTTTGGCGATGCGCCAAGTTTAGAAGCGAAATAAGCGGCCAGATCTTCCGCTTTGATGTTGAGCTTCGCGTAGCGCTTCGGGAGATTGCGTTCAAGGAACACGGATCTCTGGCTGTTCTCAGAATGCAGTTTCGCCTTCTTGAGAACTTTGTACGCATCCTTGATCTTGTCGACAGACATACCGACCAGACCTCGGATCGTATCCAGAACCATTTGAGCATCTGACGGACTTGCGAATAGCACGTCCGCAGGATATGTATGCATGGCACTCCAGCGATCCGGATCCTCTGACTCAGTCTTCTCCTTCCACAACAGCATCAGTTTGCGCCCTTCGGACTTCTCTCGGAATGCCTTGATTTGAGTGAACATGGCATCGCGGAAGTCCACCTCTCCAAGCTCTGCCCCACCCTGACGCGCACTAAGAAGTTGTTTCCACTCGTCCGCTAAGATATCCGCCACTTCTTCGCCTAGATTCTTCACCAAAATCGCAATCGGCTCCTTCATAGCGGGATCTCGGAACAACGCCTGTATGACATTCTTCTGCGTCACCACGGAGAGACAAAGTTTCTCAAGTGATTCACCTTGAATCTTGCCGTCCTTGACCTGATCCTTCAGTTCGGCTACAAAAGGATAAGTTGCAGCAAGAATATCCAGCGATATCTTGTTGTACTCCGTCATTGCACAGCGAAGTTTTTCTTGAGCCGTCTCGAAATTCATCCAGCTGCCGACAGAGAACAACTCCTGCATTGCAAGGATGAACTTGTACTGATTCTCAACATCCTTGAGGACACCGGAAACATCCACTTCGTTCCAGAGCCAGCTTGCGTCCATCGAAAACCGCGCAATGATCACCTTGCGGTATTCGCCCCCCAGATCACCGGCGTCCGCCGCCTTCTTCGGCAGTTCCGGAGCCTTCATCCCGATGTACTTGTCGAAGGCATTCGTAAACACCTCTGGTGTGATATATTTCTGAATCGCCGCACAAAGTCCCTCGTTCCTTAAGAGGATGTCCTTAATCGCTTTAACCTTCTCCGTCTTAGACCCGTCCTTGGACTTCGACGACATCGGAATGACTTCGCAGAGCGATTCGACGACTTTGCAGATGTTATCGGCTGCGGTTTCCGTCTTCTGATCGCTTATATACTGCGGCAGTACCCAGAGAGGGATGTTGCCGGTTAGGACGCGGATGCGTTCACCAATCTTTGCCAACACACTCTCCGGTGTCGCGCTTTTGTCAATCGATAGGGAGAAGATTTCCGCAACCTGTTTGGTGAACGTCTTTTCCTCCTCGGAAAGACGGCAGATTTTCTTCTCGTCTTTAATCTTGTCTTCGCCGTCGTCCAGCACAACCGCCTCGATAATCTCGGAGAGAGACGCGACATCCAATGGCTGAGAAATACGGTCGTCGGTCCACTGGAGGTTCTTTGTGAGCCAGTTCCGCATGGCAAATCCTATCGCGAATGCAGTAAACGCATTCTTCTCGAAACCATACGGCGCGCGCATGAGTTCCTTGTACTGGCGACGAACCGAGCAGACTCCGTTCTGTCCGATTGTATTCTGGCGCTTTTTCTCCCAGAAGTCCCGTAACTTTGCAAACGGATGATCCGGATTGTTCTCAAACCAATCATCGGCAAATGTCACCCCTTGCGTCGCAAGACGCTGAACATACGCTTTATAAGGCCCTCCGTTGATTGGGGACTGGCCCGTAAGTCCAGTCTGCGCCCACGCTTTGAGAGCCATTGGCTTGTAAAGCTGCGGGTTGTCAAAGGTAAACTTGTCCGGGCTTGAATAGAACCAGCGAAGTTTCTGCGCGTTGAGTTTCGTCTTGAGCGATAGCCATGTAACGCCTTGCTCGATCGTCGGCTCGTCGGAAGCGTTCTCCGCCGGTATCACAATCGTGATATCGGTTGACCCCGAGCGCACCTTGTCTTTCCACTTGTCGAGAATCTTCTTGGCCCGTCCCTCGTAGGCCCCGCGCATGCCCTGGTCGGTAGCCGCGTCCGCTTGCGCGCGCAGCAGTATGTAGTCTTCCCAAAGTGTCTCGTTCTCATCGCAGAACGAGACATTGGTAAGATAGAGGAATACGATGCGCATCCCGGAGAACTGCTTGGCCATCTGCCTGGCCTTTTCGGGGATGGAAATCGTTCCCTTATGATTGCAGGCCAGCAGGCAATTGATCAGAATTTTGTTCCCACCCTTTGGTGTTCCTTCTCCAAAATCGGTGCGGTTCTTGACATCCGACGGCTTGAAGTCCGGCCCATGATAGGCGCGAACCTCATAGCGCGCCGTATCACCATAGCCATCGACGCGCTTCTTGATGTCATTGCCGATCTCGCTGGCCACAAGCGAAGTAAACTCCCCACGGAATTTCGACGGATCGACCTTCGCGCCGGAGATGAGCGGCATCACCCGGTCTGACACGATTGAGAAACAGTTCTTCTCTTCGAGGCTCTTGAGAATCGCCCGGACATTTACGACTGTACCGTCGCCGTAAAACGACTTCTCAATGTTCTCCACCGTTGGAGAAAGAAGCTCCTGAACGCCCTGCCCCGACTTCTTCTCCATCAGCGAATAAAGAAGCACTGCCTTGTAAACCCGTTCCTCCGGGCTCCCGTCGGCCAGATTGTTCGCCGCCTTCTTGGCGTTGAAATCAGCTTCGATGTCACGCACAGCGGCATCAAGTCCCAAATCGGGACGCTCCATAAAATAGCGCCAAAGATAATCGACCATCAGATACTGATGATTGGGAACGGCCGGCCCGCCCTCATCGAGAAACTTCTGAAACTCGCTCTGCCCATTCGTCACACACAGATAGTCGAAGAAACTTCGCGCGTTGGACCCCACCTTCTCCGACATGTGCCGAAGAAGGTAGGCGCTCATCGGATGAAGCGGCAGAATCTGTTTGAAATTATCCGCCCCGACCGCTTCGCTGGACGGCATGTGCTTGAGCATGTATGAATCCACGACGGGAGACACGTTGCTCCACAGCTTGTCATGCTCAAGTTTCCATTCTTCCTCCTTGAGGTGTGTAAAGGCATGAGCGCCAAGTTTAAAAACCTGATTCGCCGGAATCTGCAGCGGACACGGCGTGTAGCGGTCATTCGCCTTCTTCGCGCTCTCGGAGCCCACGGCGAGAAAGGCGTTCAAGTCCATGTGCGTGACAGGAACAAAATGAAATCCGCACTGCTGGGCCTTTTCTTCTGCCAGTTTCTCAAACGTCTTAAGGTCGCCCTTTGCATGGTCGATGTACGACGAGAACTCATCCCAGATGAATACAACCTTGCCCAAACCGTTTGCCTCGCGAATCTCCTTGATCCAATCGAGGACTTTCTCAGCTCCCGGCATCAGGAAAACGTTGTCGTACTCAAACACCTTCTCCACATCCTGAAGAAGTCCGTATGCGTACTTGCCGTCATCTTTCTCGCAACGCGCCTTGATCTGCGCGTATTTCGTGATGTCGGCAGTGAGATACGCAAGCTCGGACTGGATCTCGTCTCGCTTGGCGAAGAAAATCTTTTCATCGCGCTGAATGCGGGCCAGAAGAGTCTCATAGCCGGAAAGGTTCGGCACCTTGTAACCCAAAGCACGACATTCTTCCCTGATCGAGCGCTCAATTCCCACCAAAAGCTGCTGCGGCGTACTGACCTGATCTGTTCCCGAGCGATAGACGACGAGCGACTTCTGCTTGCGCCACTTCTTAAGACTATCGACAATGGGCGTCGGGATTTCCTTTTTGAAACTTGTGCAGTACTTCTTCACCCGCGACTCGTCATCCATGAATAACTTTTGTATAACAAGTGCCGCATGGCTCTTGCCTGTCCCGTAGGCTCCATATATCCATACCGAACGATCGCCGCTCTCGAATTTCTGAAAAAGCGTTTCGAGAATCCTCACGAAAGTCTGGTGCGGATAGAAACTTAACCATGTCTCCGAGGAAGCGTTTATGCCCTCCTTGGTCATAACCGGCTTGTAGTCGGGTTTGGGTTGAAAAAACTCTTTGTAGAACGTTGCCATCATTGTACTCCTTAAGCGTTCAACATCAAATCAACAACATCATCGACAGACTTCTGGTCGGTCTTGATCTGAATTTCGTCCAAGCCGAGAGTAAAGTTACAATGGATGAATTCTCCATACCTGTCTGCGAGCCCCTGACATTGCTGCTTGAAATCAGCGACCGACATCGCAAACGCGACAATCGGAGACACGTACTTGGCGCTGAAATCAGCAACCATCAGACCAGAGACAGAGAAGGATGTCTGTTCAGCCTGCCGCGCCATTACAAACAGACTATAAAGCAATGCAAGATCATCAACAGCATGCGGGACGCGGGTCAATGACAAGACCCTCTTCCCCTTAACTTCAAGCGACACAATTGGATAGTCATCAGACGAGACTGGAGACGTTTTGATTATTGAGCAAAGAGACGAAAGCGCGCCCTTCCTAACAGAGGCTGAAGACACTCCAGCCGCTTCGATCATCAAACCAAGCTCATCCTGAGTCTTACGTTCGTTTGCTGGGACAGAAGATACATACCATTTAATTAAAGGCGACATATTCGACACATTTGCCCATATGCACTCCCACAAAATTTTATTCTCTACTCCAGAACATTCTGCAACCCGAGTAAGCCTCGTTAACTCTATGGCACTCGTCTCTGCGATAAGTCCCGCTTCCCTAAACCAAGTAACGGCCGAGGGAACCATTCTGGTGCCAAGTCGCATTGTTGAACGGAATGCCTCACGCTCTTCAAGCAACGCAGTTATCCAATCGGGTCTCAGGCCGAATGTCATGTACTTGTTAATTCCATTCATGTTCATAGCGCTACCTCCTGCATAGCGAGTTGAAAAGAATCTGATACACCCCTCCTGCTGATCATAACACCGCCAACAGTGAATACACTTGTCTGTATTAATGCCAACATGAGGTGAAAAACTCAATGCTCCCGTAGGACATTCCGCCTGACATTCGCGACACCCTACGCATCCTATTGTCTTTTGTACGGCGAATCGCAACATCTTGTCAATATTCTTTGGCGGCATTTTGCCTTCTGGGAAAACAAAACTCACGGAATTACAATTATCAACATCGCCTAGAATGACCTTGACAACAATATCCTCACGAATCATTAGAAAATATTCAGAGTCAGAATCCTTCGTTACTCTACCAAGAGCCTTAAGCCACTCAAGAAGTGCCTCAGTATCAAGTCTTGCAACAGAAAATTCATATCCTCCGTCTATTTTACGCTTACCAGGGAACTGCATTACATTCTGTAATGTTACCCCACTACGTCTCGCGTGCCATCCTCCATCCCCGACAAATGCCTTAAGATCCTCTTTGGTAGCAAATTCACGACTTATTGACTGTGAGATCGCCTCCTCAAATTTTGCAACATCACACAAATACACCTGTGAAATTATTGCCGATTGCCTTGCCGATGACATAGGACACATTATGCAACCTACACGAGGCAAACCTTTGCGATACGCTGCATTAATCGGTAATTTATGTTCAAACGTATACAGAAACAGTTCGTGCGAACTCCAAGAATGTATTGGCATCGCATTCGTCTGATTGGAATTTTTCTCTCCTTCTCCGACGTCATCGTAACTAAACCTACGAAGGCTCTCATCTCCACGGACTCCAACAAATGCCAGCATTTTTGCCGAAGGATTTGCAGATAATTCTTTGAGTTTCAGGATCGCAGGCGTACTCTTATGTACCGAACAACACCACCGAAGATTTTGTGATGGCGGTCCAAACGTCATCCAATTTTGCAAAGCTGGAATGTCTGCCTTTGCTTTGATAAACGTCCGTTTAGGATATGCCATCTGAACTTGTTCCCATATCTCATACGTATCAGGAAGTTCCATATCGGTGTCGCTGAAAACTACCGGCACAGAAAGCGGTAATGTCCTATGGCATATATCGAGCAACAACATCGAGTCCTTACCACCAGAGAATCCAATATATGCGACATCACACTTCGGCATGTACTTATCGTACATTTCTTTTATGCGCTTTTGCGTATCAGCTACTAGCGCTGCCATAAGGTTTTGATTGGTACAATCCCTCACCATCGCCTCAACATCAACGGGCACCAAAGTACGCGGTGGGACAAGATACTCAGGCTCGATAGAGCACCCATACTTCACGTTCTCAACCTTGGCTATTTCCTCACCACGATAAATATACACGTTCTGCTTTGCCCAGCAGATTGGCGCGGTCTCATTTTCATCAAACTTGAAATATTCGTCAAAACCGATCAACTTCAGTTCCTGCGCATAGACAGGACGAATCTCGGACGCAACAAACTTCCCAGTTTGCGTCGTAAGCGTGTACCCGCCCGTCTTCTTATTCCACTTGTAGGAGTACATTAGCATCCCCTCTGCGCAATAGCAATCGAAGTTATTTCTGCCGCCCGATAGGTCTGATGAGGATGCTTGGGCATCTCTGGATATTTCATCTTCACTCGACCAGTTTTTACGAGGCGCGCAAGAATCTTGCGCACATAAGACTCATCTCGTTTAATCAATTTCGCGATTTCAAACCTCTCGAATTCAGCTATACTGCACAAATCAACGACAATTTGGTTCAAAACATCGGATTTAAGCCTCTTTTTGAGCGGTTCCAATGCTCTCTTTATAAGTTCGTTATTGCTCATGCCAACTCCGCTATTGCTCATGCCATCCCCTCTATTGCTCATGGCAGAACTGTTGTTGCTCATGGTTGAACTGTTATTGCCCATGCCCGACCTGCTATTAAGCATGGCCGCATCATTATCGCCCAACCTGCTCTCGTTATCTCGCAACTTCGTGCCGTTATCTTCCACCTTCGCGCCATTACCTTGCAATCCCGTTCCCTTATCTTGTAAATCATAAAGTAAAGGCCCAGGCACGTAATATGTTGCACTCCCCTTTCCCTTTAAGACCAACAATCCATCATCTCGTAGAGAAGCTAGTTTTGCGCTTGCCTTCAACGTGTCACATCCAGACAATTGACGATAAACACGGTTGTCTACAGCCCCTGCCTCGCGTAGAAAAATCAGAGCTTTCTGCTGTCCGTCGTCTAAGTCATATTTGGAGAACCGTGCAAGCCACGCGAGATCCTCCTCTCCAAGGAAATGGTGCAACAGAAGGCGCATTGTGAAGGAGTTTTCCTCCCGTTTCGATTCGTATGTTGGAAGCGCCATGTGCGCAGACTCCATCATGCGGCGCATACGGCGGATGCCACTACCTTTCGTTTCGGCAAGATTCGTGTCATGAAACACAGGGGCGATTATCTTATTTCGCGGAACACTACCTGGCGAACCAAGTTCATCCTCAGGCTTGAGGGAATAACCGGCGTTGACGATTTCAATACGATTGTCATAACGAATGATCTGTGTCGGTCGTCCGACGCGATAATCACAATGCATCAGCGCATTTACAACAGCTTCGCGAAGCGCCTTTACAGGCAAGCCGACGCTCTGCGCCTGAAGCGCCTCCGTTAACAAAAACCCTTTCGGCAGATCGGCGTTGACAGCCTCGACCACGCGATACGCCATCAAAATCAGCGAACCTCGCATGTCGATTGAGCGGAAAGACTCATCTGGATCCTCAATCCATTCGTTGCCGCGTACACGTATGTAATCTACACGCGCCATAGGCAATTCCCGCCGAAGGGCCTTAGCCGTGCCGAAAAGCAGCAATCCAGCGACATTGAGCCTGCTTTTGTCATGTTCATCGACACACTTTATAGCCTCAAGCAATTCAGCCGTGCTGTATGATAGTTCTTCTGCGTCGGGATTTACCTTGGCACGCAGCTTTCGATACATATTTACCGCCGCCTCGTCAACATCGTCCATCGTCGCGCCCAAAACGCGATGACTGTCATACGACTCATCCGGTCCGCGAAGGATATCCGCAAGATCGTCCTGGGTACAGCGCTGATCAGAACTCCCTATGCGCCTGTAGGCGCCATGTGGAATGCCATCCTTTTTGAAATAAAGCGGCTTTCTTCCTACTGGCAGCTCTGGCACGAAAACCTTTAGCAGTGCTTTATTTTGACACGCTCAACTGTTATCTGAGGGCGGACTGCCATGTTGAATACCGATGCACATTGCGTGGCCAAATCAAGCTGCGCCTTGTCCGGATCTTCAATTCCTTCAATCACGTATCTGGGGTACTCAGCACCCTTACTCTCGGCTATCCCAAGCAGAATCACGCCTCCACCAAGTTCTGGCTCGTTTGAAAACGAACAAACGGTCTCAAGAACCGATCTGGATGTATCGTGTTTTAGCGACTTCGCCTCCAACGATTCGCTTTCATCAACTTCATTCAGGCGATCAAAGAGTTCCGCTGCAGTATATTCTTCAATTCGCATTCAGACCACCTCTCTCTTCAGAAGTTCCGCAACTTCCGTCTGCAATTTCCGCGACGCCTTCTGTCGGACATCGTTCTCAAGCAAAAATTTAATCGCCAATCCCTGATATGCCATATCGCCAAAGTCCCCGCCAGGAGCGTGCGGATTCTGAAGTTTGAAAACACGCACCATATATGCGACTCCGTCGGCACCGGCAGATACATCGGGCGGCACCAGCAGTGAGGAAACTTCATACGGAGCCATTGCATGATTGAGAATACGTATACGCGGCAGGCAGAAATATGCCACACTCGCAAGCAGTTCACGAGTCCACCTAACGGATCTCCCATCCATCTTCAAATCTGGGAGGGTGTCAAGAAACTGCTGCGGCACCTTGTTCAGGGAGAAAAACGGGCTTGTACCAAGCAGGGACTGTAATGCCTCACAGATCCTCGCCTCAACGTTCTGGTTCCATCCCGTCGCACTCTTGAAGTACTCTACCGGCGACCAGTGTTCGGCATCATAGCGAATAAAACTGTTCCAGAGCTGCTTGTGATGCCATGCTCGATGATTTTCGCTCCACCCCCAGGCCGTTGCGCCAAACTGATAGAACTCTTCATGTGAAAACACGCGAGGGAACTGCTTTTCAACAATCTTTCTGAACGTCAGACGCTCCTTCCCGCCATCATCCGCCCCGCCAAAAATTGCACCCGTCCAACCACGATGCTCATGGTCGACATACGTGGCAATCTGCTTGAATACATTCTCCGACAAGGCAAAGTTATCCTTGAAATCATATCCATATCGATCGCTTAACGCACTCAGAATCCGTGCAGCGGACAACACCTCATCATCTGCCGCCAGCTCTTCTGTTACCGAATGAAAGACATCCGAAAAATCATCGGGAAGATAATAGAACTCCAAAAGCTTGAAGGCCATACTCCGGCTCCCCATATCCTCAAGAATCACATCCGACAGCAATTCAGGCAAGTTACTGACCATCCAATCGGCACTCACCATCGGAAACAGATCGGCAAGTTCCGATACGGGAACAACATCGCAGCGATCACGCAGCACCGCCTCGACCTTGTCCGCAAACGCCTTCTTGGCGGCATCGGAACCAACCTTGGCGCAAAAACAGAATCTACCGCCACGCTTGCCATTGAAATCACAGCCTCTTCCAAAATCGCTTTGACGAATCGCATATTCAGCATACTTCCCCCTGTCAAAATCGTCTTCAAGGTTAGAAGCGAGACTCCCGACCATGCCAACAAACTGAGTTAGATTGACGATTGGATTCTCTTCCAGCCAGCGCTGGCACTGTGCCGATATTTCCGAACACAGTTCGGCACCGCTGATTTGATCTTCAAAAAACCAAAGGCCATCCTTGCGTTCGAACATTTTGTTCTGAAGCACATGAACGGATGCATTCGAGAACACGCAACCCGTCCTCTCCTCGACAATGCGCTTGGAGCTTTCTGAAAAATCAAATCCCGCTGCATAGTTCTCGCGAATGTCTTCCTCGAGGATCAACGCATTCCCTCCATCTTCCACAACATTCTTCCGTCCTTGTGCGACCACGCTGATCTCGGCATTCTTGTCCACATAGACAATACCGATGTCACTCAGGGGCGTTCCGCACATCTGAAAAAGCTTTCTCGAATAATAGACGCAATTTGTAGGATCGAGACACTTATCGACGCACACGCCAGAAGCAACATGCCGATAAGGGCAGTGCATCCCTTTATCCGACATGGCAAAATAGCTGGCCGAAAAATTCTTGACCGCTTCAATCAACTTGTCCCGATTGATCCTGTCCAAAGCATCTACAGTCTTTACAAGAATATTTCGCCAGTTCCCTTCCAGTTCATATTCATCGCCATCGACAAGAAGAGTAACCGGATACTTGCCGCCGAAATTCTGATGGCGAACACGCTCGTTCGAATATTGATAGAGGCTACCGCCGATTCGTTCGGCCTTCATGGCAAAGTCATCCCGGAGCGGAATGTTCTCGTTTTCGGCCGCGACCGTCCCCCTCTCTGCAAACACAACCCCCACACATGATAGATCAACTCCGCAGATCTTGAACAATCTACGGGTATTTCTGATGAGACTGGGCGGATCAAGGTATAGATCAATCCAAACCCCAGATGAGTGTTCAAAGGGAGTCCGCATTTTTGTTGAACTCAAAGCCACATACGAGTTCCCAAAATTTCTTGCCGCAGCAACAAGTTTTCCCTTATTTCTTTCTGACAGGATATCCACGGCCTTAATGAAAACATCTCGCCAATTCGCAACCTTCACCACTTCCTTTCCGCAGTAAAGTGCAATAGGTTGCGTTCCCATGAAAACACCCTGACCAATGCGATCCTGCGCGAAAAAGAAGAAGTCTCCCCTTACAGACAAGGCATCGGATTTGAGCCGTTCTAGAATCGAAACCTCATGGCCGTTCACAAAGACAAACCCATCCAACCACGCATGGTTGATGCGCGCACACGAGCATTTCGTTTTTTTAACCTTTATTTCCACACGACAATTCAATGATTCTAAAACGATTTAAAACGCATATATTATAACACAACACAAACTGCACCGTCAATACCATCTCCCTATTTTCAACCCTGGTCAGGATTCGCACATACCCTCTTGCGACCTCGCTTCACAAGGACCCTCACTTTGCTCGTCGGATGGCCTTAATCAGAAATGCGATTAGATATATCGCCCGCACGTCCTCGCGGACGAAACGAATCCGCACCCTTCTGCTCGTGCCAAGAAATATTGAAGGCAAATTGAAAAGATAATTGAATCGCCGAATGTCATATCGCGACGGAAACGCGCTCCGTTTCGGGGAGTGCGGCTTCAAGCGCCGTCGGCGCCATCGCCGCGCAGATGCCGCGATGCCCGGCGTTTATGTAGATGCGCGGCAGATCTAAGATGGTCGATTCGATATAAACCTTCATCCGCTTTTTCGTACCGAACGGCGAAGTTCCCCCGACATGATAGCCGGAATGGCGATCGGCGACCTCCGGCGCACAGGTCGCGACCGTCTTGACGCCTCGCGCGCGGGCAAGATTCTTGAGAGAAATCTCCCTGTCGCCGTGCATCAGGCAGACGAACGACTTTTTCGTCTCATCCTCCAAAATGATCGTCTTGATCGTCGCGTGATGATCTATCCCCAATTCTCTCGAACACTCCGCCGTTCCTCCGTGCGGAGTGTAATCATAGGTGAACAATTCAAAATCGATCTTCGCGGCCTTAAGCGCGCGAATCGCCATCGTCATCGGTATTGTCTCAGGTTTCATACTCTCCCTTCATTTTTTAACGTGCCGCAAAATCTCAATCACGCAATCCGGTAGGAAACTCTTCGCGCAAGACGTCCTATGGTGCGGAAAGAAACCATCTTGCCTATCCATTCGGTGAACCGTCCAAATTTACGGTAAAAGAGATTGAACATGAGATACGGCATAATCTGCGATGGCGTCCGCGGCAAGCGACGTATGATATTGGCGAAACTGTAAATTTCCCGATAGACTCTTGTGTAACCGTCATAAAGCTCTTGCGGCGTCATTCTTTCGGAACAAAAGACGACATGCGCCGTATCATAATGCGAAAGATCGTCATCGATGATCCGCCCCGCCGATTTCATTCGCTCATAAAACGCCGTACCGGGATAAGGCGTCAGAATGTGCGAAGTGACAGTCTCTATGCGATTTTCAACCGCCCATTTGACCGTCGCGTCAAACACCGTCGCATCATCGCCGTCCAGCCCGAAAACGAAACTGGCGTTAATCATGATCCCTCTGCTGTGCAACGCGTTGACCAACTCGTTGTATCGGCCGATTCTGTTCTGCCGCTTATGGACACCGGCAATCGCTTCACCGCTGAGACTTTCAAAGCCGATAAAAAGACTGCGGCAGCCCGTCTCCCGCATGAGATCGAGGATGTCGGGCATGTCCAGAATATTTGCAGAAACCGCCGCGCTCCATTTCAATCCCAGCGGACGCATCGCCTCAAGCAGTTCGCGTGTGAATTCCGGGTCTCCGATAAAATTATCATCGATGAACATGATATGCCGCGTCGCCTTTGAGCGGATTTCATCCAGCACGGACAATACCGTACGATGACGGTAGCCGCATGTGTTTTTCACCGCGCTGTTATAGCAGAAATCACATGAAAACGGACATCCGCGGCTTGCAGCAATGACGTTTGAATAGAGAAAACCGGATGTGTCCACCGAACGGAATGACGGCGGCAACAATTCCGTGCCGGGAAAATCCGGCGCCGTACGATAGACCGGTTTGAGACATCCTTTTTCGGCATCCTTCAAGACTTGCGGCCAATGTCCCTCTGCCGGCCCGATGCAGATGGAATCAAAGAGTTTTTGAGCCGTTTCCGGATCAGCCGACACGCCTATACCGCCGACAACAACCGGAATATTCAAACTCGCATACTCAACGGCCAGCGCTTTTGCACGCGGCAGAACATCAACACTTGCAGAAATGCCAACAAGATCAACATCTCTGGACGGCACATCACGCCCGAGACTTTCATTGACAACCGACACTTCATGCCCTGCATCTTCAATGATTCGTGCAATTGTCAACAACCCGAGATGCGGATCCATCCTCGCTTTAAGCGATGTGTCCATCGGCCTTGGCGTCGGTTCAGGCTGAATCAATCGCACGCGCATGAATTTTCTCCCATGCGCGGCTTAATGGTCAATATCCCTGCCGCACGAAAACGCCTTGGCGACCGCCTCGCCCATAACGCGGTAAACATGTGCGCAAGGGTCGTAACAGACCGGCTTCATTTTCGCCGCGTCGGGCTTGCCATCCGTCAGTGCCGCTTCGTCGACCGCGTAATTAAGAATGCGTCCGACGACATTGCAATTCTCCTCATTCATCGAAACAAGCTCGCACTCGAGAACGAGCGGCAGCTCATCCATCACCGGCGCATCGACCGTCATGGCCTTCGACGCGGTAAAGCCGCTCTTCGCGACTTTGTCCGGCGCGTCATTGCCGCTCACTATCCCGAGATAATCGCAGGAACGAACGGTATCAGCCGTTCCGAAAGCGACGGTAAACGCCTTGCGTGCGGCGATATTCGTCCAGGTCTTGTGCCCAGTATCGATGCAGATTGTTATTTCATCTTCAAGCGTAACACCGCCCCACGCAGCATTCATCATGTTCGGAGTTCCTTCTTCGTTGTATGTGCCGATCATCAATACCGGCATCGGGAACATCCAATTCTTCTTCCCGAAATTCTTTTTCATCATCATCCCCTTTCTATGCAATTCATTACAACACCCTAAACGTTTTACATTTCAAAGTCCAGGCACAGACGGGTTTGCGTGTAGGGACGCACATCGCGATCGGCGACTTCAACGTGCGCCGGATGAACAGCATACGCCTTCAGTGCCGTTTCCGATTCAAAAGTCGAATCAAGCATCACATCGGCATTTGAGCTCGCAAGGCCTTCAGTGTTGACGACAATATCCACGAGGCCAGGCACGACACCCTTCAACCCCTCAAGCCCGGCTTTGATACCAGCCTTCACAGAAGCCTTGTCAGCTATTTCATCTTTCAGTTTCCACAGAATGATATGTTTTACCATCTTGTCTCTCCTTTTGAAGAATTGCATTTTACCTTATGGTCCACTTGTTGACAAATGGGCATAATACCACTTTCACTCTATGTTATCAACTTGCTACCACCGCATTTCGCAAAATGCGGTGGTAGCTCAAAGAGGTCTAAATCGCGGCTGCGTAATACCATCGCGCGTAACATTCTCGAAGAACATCTTCGCCGGGCGCACCCACATCCCCGATTCTCCATAAAGCGTCTGATATACGACCATCAGTTCCTCGCCCTCCGAAAAGCGGGCGAATCCCAACAGCCGGTAACGCCCGCCCTTAAAATGAACGAACTCGCGCCCGATCAATGAAGCATCGTATTCACCGGCATAAACCGCCGCTCCTACTTCATTGCACAGTACCTCAATGATTTCATCTTGTGATTTCATAGAATTTAGCCCGATTTTCAAAACTGTCTATATCGTATGTCATATGTGATTATTCTATCATATCTCCTAAACTCCAAGCTCCCGACTCTACACCCCTCCTACCCCTTTAAGCTCGCCAGCGGCACAAGGCGAACCAGAGGCTCGACAAGGTCGCGCTCCGCGTCGATTACAGATTCGATATCCTTGTAGGCCTGCGGCGCTTCGGAAAGATCAAGCTTACCCTTCACCTTTCGGCTGAAACCTGTATACTTGCCCCAGCGTTCGCAGACAATACCTTCCATCGCCTTGTCGCATTCTTCGACCGTAAGATTCATCGAAGCCGCGACTCGCGACATCTTTCGCCCCGCACCATGCGAGCAGGACATAAAAGAATCGGGGTTGCCGAGCCCTCGAACAATATATGACGCCGTCCCCATGGAGCCTGGAATAATTCCAATCTCATCAAGCTTCGCAGACGTCGCTCCCTTGCGATGCACGCACACCTTCTTGCCGAAGTGCTCCTCAAACGCCGCGTAGTTGTGATGAATATCGATCGTGCGAAGAAAATTCACATCGGGCACGAACTCCGCGAGCGTCTCCTTCATCGCCTCCATCATCCGGCGGCGATTCTCCTTCGCATACCGAAGCGCGAAAAGCATATCCGTAAAATAGTGATGCCCCGCTTCTTCTTCAATCGGAAGAAACGCAAGATCCTTATCCGCCAAAGCAACGCGGTAGCGCGTGCACATCCTGTCGGCGATTTTGTGGTAATGCTCCTCGATTCGCTTTCCCATATTGCGTGAGCCGGAATGAATCATCAGCCAAACCTTCGCACCGCCCTCAGGCTCACCAGCGCCGTCTATCGCCGTCGACTTCTGAAGCTCGATAAAGTGGTTGCCGCCGCCAAGCGTACCGAGGTTCTTACGGTCGCGACCCTTCGTCCACAAAAGCGCCCGTTCACCATTGTTACCGATGAAGGACTCAAAACCTTCCCATGACTGGGATTCCTTGTGCGAAACACCTTCACCGACGGGAATGCGCTCCTTCAGCCGCTCTTGAAACGCTCGACGAAACGACATATCGGCGAACCGTTCTGCCGGAATGTCCGTCTCCGTCGCAATCATACCGCAGCCGATATCAACACCGACCGCCGCTGGAATGACAGCATTATCCGCTGCGACAACTCCGCCGATCGGCATGCCGTAACCCTGATGCGCATCAGGCATGAGCGCCACATGATGGAATAGCGCCGGGTGCTTCGCGAGATTTTCCGCTTGCTTGACAGCACCATCTTCGCAATTCTCACACCACGACTTAATAGGCATTGAATACCCTTCTTCAAACTTTTCCCACTTCATTTTTCTCTCCTTTCAATGGCTCGGATGGCTGGACTCGAACCAGCAACCGTGAGGTTAACAGCCGCATGCTCTACCATTGAGCTACATCCGAATTGATGCCGACGGCGGGATTCAATCCCGCAACCAATTGGGGCTTACGCCCAACGCCTCTACCATTGAGGCTACGCCGGCAAAATTCACGCAACTTCTTTTTCTTGCAACATAAACCATATAGCAAATACCGTGCCAAAACCTGCCGGCAATATGTATTTGCAATCACAGACAAGCATCATAAACGAAAGTTTATACATAGAAAACATAAATACAAGGTAATATAAAACATAATTTTTATTTCAGCACACCAATTCCGCTTCACATTCAGATCCCTAACAGCATTTGGACTAAAAATCTTTTAATATAGAAACTATAATTATTGATAGATTCTCAATAAGCAGTATGTTACACTACGACTCATGAAAACAACAGTCATATCAGTTCTCGGCACCCAAAAAGACGCTCACGGCGGCAGCGGTCCTTCCCGTTGGGATACCTGGCGGCCTACAATCGGTCTCGTTCAGCAAGAAGAACTCCCGATCGATGAACTGCACCTTATTTTCAACAGCGAACACAAGAATCTCGCCGAGCGCATCAAAGCCGACATCAGAAGCGTATCTCCGGAAACGAAAGTTGTTTTCGATATCCTCGAACTCAAAAACCCCTGGGACTTCGAGGAAGTTTACGAAAAGTTCTACGACTACGCGAAATCACCATGCTTTCACGAAGAGAAAACCCGCTACTACATCCACATGTCCACCGGTTCGCACGTGGAGCAGATCTGCCTCTTCCTGCTCGCCGAATCACGACATCTACCGGCAAAGCTAATCCAGACCACACCCAAGGAAGGTCATGTACGACATTCCAAAGACCCTAAAGGCACACACACGGTCATCGACCTCGACCTCTCTCGCTACGATAAACTCGCGAAGCGATTTGAAGTCGAGCGGCAGGACGATCTGACCTTCCTCAAGCAGGGGATCGACACCAAAAACGCCGCCTTCAACAAGCTCATCGAGACGATTGAACGAGTTTCTGTACGCTCATCGGAACCCATTCTCCTTACCGGCCCTACCGGCGCGGGGAAAAGCCAGCTCGCCAAACAGATTTATCTTCTCAAAAAACAACTGGGTAAAGTTAAAGGAAAATTCGTTGCCGTCAACTGTGCGACACTCGGCGGCGACCTCGCTAAGTCCGCGCTTTTCGGACACAAAAAAGGATCATTCTCCGGTGCCAACGGCGATCATACGGGATATCTCAAGGAAGCCGACGGCGGCATTATCTTCCTCGATGAAATCGGCGAACTGCCCCTTGAAGCACAAGCGATGCTCCTGAAGGCCATCGAGGAAAAGACCTTTCGCCCTCTCGGTGCAACAAGCGACGAGCACAGCGATTTTCTTCTCATCTGCGGCACCAACCGCGATTTGATGGATGATGTGTGCAATCACAAGTTCCGTCTGGACCTCTTGTCGCGCATCGACCTCTGGAGTTTCAAGCTGCCAGGTCTTGCCGAACGCCGCGAAGATATCGAGCCGAATCTTGAATACGAGCTGAACAAGTTCAGTCAAAAAAACGGCAAGCACATTTCATTCAACAAGGAAGCGCGCGACCTCTTCCTTTCCTACGCACTCGCCCCCGAAACGCCATGGAGCGGCAACTTCCGCGAACTCAATGCAATGGTCGTTAGAATGTCCACGCTCGCCGATGGCGGACGCATTACTGCCGAAATCGTCAAAGACGAATTGAGCAGAAAACGTACCGTCTGCCAATCTGAAACCGATTCGCCCGTCACAAACTGCGCATGTGATGCAGACCTGACAAAACTTCTCGGAGATAATTACAAGCAGAGACTCGATGAATTTGATCTCATCCAGCTTAAGCACGTAATCAAGGTCTGCAAAGAATCCGACTCGATGGCCGACGCCGCCAAAAAACTCTTCGCCGCTTCCTTCAAAACGAAAAAGTCCTCAAACAATTCAGACCGTCTCTCGAAATATCTCGCAAAGTTCGGTCTGAAATTCAAAAACCTCCGCTAACTTCTTACTTTACGACATCCCAACGACCTCCCTTACGCCGGTGTGCCAGTTGCCACATCATCATCGGCATACATCCCCGGGCGACGCCGACGATTATCCTCTTCGGCCATTTTGCGAAACTCTTCCTCTTTTTCCGGCGGGACAATTTCATACCCACCTTCACCAAAAGCCTCCGCCGACCATTTAGCTGGCCTCTTCTGCGTCTCTATCGTGTCATCTCTCTGCGGCATCGCCATCGCTCCTACTTCACCATTTCTACTCCACCGATGGGGGCTGTCCCTCTCGCCACTCAGGACAACCCGTCAGCCAATGATTTTCCATACTCCGCGCGTGCCTCCGACACGACGAAGTTTGCCTGCTTCCTGAAGCGCTTTCAACACTCGCTCAACCGTTGCCTTGGAAATCGGCAGTTCTGTTGCCAATTGCCTGACGGTCAGACGCGAATTACGTGCTATGGCATTTATTACCAAAGTTTTATTGTCCGCATTGTCCTCACGATTGTCCGCATTGTCCTCACGATTCGCCTCATCTTTACCCGTATTGCCGTCGGCGGTCACTGTGGCGCTTTTAAGAAGATTGAGATAAGACGGACACGCCTTGCAGAGAACCATAATGCCGTTTTCAGAGATTTCATAACCCGGCAGTTCGCCTCCGTATTCTTCACACCCCTTCCTTATCTTGTCGAAGCCACGTCCCCAAGCCTCGATCAGACCGCTCTTGAAAAATACCTGAGCGAGATTTGGATTGAACGGATCGGAGGAATGTTTGCCGAACAGTTTCTCAGCGGAATCGAGGTTCTTTGGCATGTTGCCGTTGTTCCACACATATATCTTGTCTGGATAGACACTGATCTGGATTGGGTTGCAACTGGAATAATCCTTGTGAACAATGGCATTTAGCACAATCTCCCTGAACGCCTCCTTGCTAAACATGAACCGCTCAACCCGCGTGATTCCCTCGTAGGTAATCAGCGCCTTGAGGTATTTCGTATAGACAAGGTCAACAACTTTTGCCGCCTGTTCAATTACCGGTCCATGTATTTCGTCCTGATAGCGAAGGTCAGAGTCAGAAGTCTCGAAATAACCGATTTTGACATACGCGCCCGTCACCCACCGCTCGGGATCGGGATGGAAAGCGAGCATTGCCGCACGAGTCAAATGCCCATCCTCGTCCACGAGGCGAAGGTTCTGGATAAGAATATCACGGGAGACATTCACCTCATCCCGAGAAAGTCGACTGCGTTTTACAGCCTCTCCCTTGAAATAGCGTATGGCGCCTGAATCAAGGTCCCGCACTGCGAGGTTCGGTAACGGCACTGAATCCCATGTCATGCCTTGCTGCTTCAGAATGAGACGATCCAGTTCCTTTCCTGAAATCGTCCGCATCGTCGTACCCGAACGATAGAAATACTTGCCGTGATAGCTGATGAGGGACGGATACTTCTCTACCTTGATCTCGATCACATCCTTGCCGTCTTCATTCAGCAGATTCACATCGGCGATGATTCCCATCGTGTCGGTAATCTTGCATGGTATCGACTCCATGAGCGACTTGGCCTTGGCCACTCCCACGGGTGTGCCATTGTCCGCACGTCCAATATAGAGCGCTCCGCCGTATGCGTTCGCATACCCGCAAATCCACTCAAGATACTCGTCGTGCCACGACTGCTTGAACTCTATCGTTTGTGTCTCTTTCTTCATTGCCGTTCCTTTTCAGAAGATTATACCACACTGCCGCGCTCTTCAAACGCCATCTGCCGTCAAACCGATTCCGTCAGC
>JAGBFY010000360.1 GCA_017936245.1 Kiritimatiellia bacterium | reverse complement strand
GGGGCGAATATGCGGAGATGATCCGTCTTGCGGGCGGCAACGTGCAGGGGTCTGTCACCTCAAAGACGCGTTACCTGATCGCAGGTGCGAATACCGGTGCCGCAAAGACGTCCAAGGCTCGTGAACTTGGTACGGAGGTGATAGACGAAGCGCGGCTCCTAGAGCTGCTTGGTGAGGTCGCAGATACATCGTCGTCGGCGAAAGAACCGGTATCATCCACGGTTTCCAATCCATCTCAGACCGCTTCTGGAGCATTGGAGCAGGGACTCCTGTTCTGAAACTCATGAAAATTTTCATTGCCCTTGAGGGTGAAATAGCATATACTACACCATGTTTTCACCTTATCAGGAAACGGAAGGATACAAAAATGAAAAAAATCATGTTCTCTTTGGCGATGGTTGCAGCATGCGCATGGGCGCAGGAGGCTCCGAAAAAGGAAGCCGATGGTGCGGCTCCTGCACCGGCGGCGCAGGCTTCTGCCCGTGAAGTGAAGGCTGAGAAGGCTCCGTGGCCTGTGTGGTTTGCGTTCAATTCCACGAAGAATATCGATGTGATCGGCATGCGCTTCAACTGCGCATATGGTGCGTGCGAGGGGCTTACCGGTTTTGATCTCGGTCTTATCGGCCGTTGCCGCTATATGGAGGGATTCCAGCTCAATCTTCTCCGTAACGAGGCTGAGGATGTAATGACGGGTTTCCAGATCGGTTTCTACAACACCGCTGGCCGTTCTGATCTGCTGGGCGTTCAGATTGGTCTCTGGAACGAGGCCCAGTCGATCCGTGGCGTTCAGGCGGGTATCATCAATGTCGCCAACGCCGTTTCCGGCTTTCAGGTTGGCCTTATCAACCGCAGCGAGTCGCTTTATGGAGTGCAGGTCGGTGCGGTCAACGTGATCCGTTCCGCCGAGCCGTCATTTCTCCCGATTGTGAATGTCGGTTTCGAGTATTTCGGCACCCCCGCATTCTGAGGTAACAGAAGATGAATATCCGTCCTTTTGCCGCCGTACGTCCCGTTCAGGAATTTGCGGCTCAGGTTGCTGCGGTCCCATACGATGTGGTTGATACAGCCGAGGCTCGCGCTCTCGCGTCCGGCAACCCCAAGAGTTTTCTGCACGTCTCGCGTCCTGAGATCGATATGCCGGATGGTACCGACTGCTCGTCGCCTGAGGCCTACGCGCAGGCCCGCAAGGCGTTGGATTCTCTTCGTGCGGATGGAACTCTCGTCCAGGAGAATGAGGCTACGTTTTACGCATACCGCCAGATCATGAATGGCCGTGCACAGACGGGCGTTGTGGCGGTGTTCGATACGGAGGACTATCTTGCCGGCATCCTAAAGCAGCATGAGAAGACCCGTCAGGATAAGGAGGACGACCGCACGAACCACATCCGCATCCTCGGTGCGCAGACCGGTCCGGCGTTTCTGACCTACCGCGACGAGAATGCTGCGGGCAAGGCGATCAACGACATTGTCGCCGATGCATGCCGCAATGAGCCTCTCTACGATTTTACCGCTGAGGACGGCATCCAGCATACTGTGTGGAAGATTGCCGCCGGCGGCGCATGCATCGCTGACGAGCTTCAGGAGCTTTTTGCGCAGATTCCTGCCGCCTACATCGCCGACGGACACCATCGCAGCGCGGCGGCGAGCCGCTATGCGAAGGAGCACAATTTTGAAGGTGAGTCCAAGTGGTTCATGGCTGTTGTGTTTCCTGCATCGCAGCTGAAGATTCTGCCTTACAACCGTTTGGTTCATGACCTCAACGGTCTTGACGCTGCGCAGGTTCTCGCCAAGGCGAAGGAGGTCTTCACCGGCGGATCGCGTCATTGCCGCATGTACATCGCCGGTGAATGGCATGAGCTTTCATGGGAGATTCCGGAAGGTTCCGATCCTGTTTCGGCGCTTGACGTATCGTTCCTTCAGGACAAGTTCCTCGCTCCCGTTCTTGGAGTGGCCGATCCTCGTACCGATCCGCGCATCTCGTTCATGGGCGGCATCCGCGGCGAGGGTGCACTTGCTGCGAAGGTCGATTCCGGCGACGCGGCGGTTGCATTCTCGATGGAGGGCGTGTCGGTTGAGGAGATGATGTCCATTGCGGATGCCGGGCAGGTGATGCCTCCCAAGTCCACGTGGTTCGAGCCCAAGCTCCG
>JAGBFY010000359.1 GCA_017936245.1 Kiritimatiellia bacterium | reverse complement strand
GGTAATCGGCATGGAAAGTCGCTCCGCCCGGCTCAAGCACATATTCAAATACCTGAAGCCCTGCATCAGAAAGCAGGGCTTCAACACGTTCACCCGCCACCTTGCGCGTACGGGGATCGCATACAACCACAGCGGAACTGGCACCTGAGAAATGCTCTTTGAAGAGCACCGGCACTTCAGTCAACGAACCTTCACCTATCACGCAGGCCTTGGTATCAGTCGCGCGTGCCAGAGCCTTTTCAATGCTTTCCCTTGACATCTCAGTTCCGCCGCAACAGATTCATCACTCCCACTCAATCGTGGCCGGAGGTTTCGGGGTGATATCCCAAACCACGCGGTTCGCACCCTTCACAGTGGTTGCAATCTTCTCGGCGACCTTCGTCACGAACTTGAACGGCAGTTCAACGACACCGGCCTTCACGAACTGAGACGTGGAAACGGCGCGGATTGCAATCACGTAACCATAGGTACGGGCGTTGTTCTTCACGCCGACGGTACGAACATTCGTCATGATCGCGAAGAACTGCTGGGCCTTCTTGTCAAGCTTCGCCTTCGCCATCTCATCGCGGAAAACGAAATCGGCCTTGCGGAGGATGTCGAGCTTCTCCTTCGTGAGTTCGCCCATGCAGCGGACCGCGAGACCCGGCCCCGGGAACGGCTGGCGCATGACCATGTACTCAGGAATTCCGAGAGCCTTGCCGACGGCGCGCACCTCGTCCTTGTAAAGATACTTCACAGGCTCGACAAGACCTTCAAACCCAATATCCTTTGGAAGACCACCGACATTGTGGTGAGCCTTGACGGCCTTGTGGCCGCCAACACCGGATTCGACGATATCGGGATAGATCGTACCCTGGCCGAGGAATTCCACCTTGCCTAGCTTCTTCGCCTCCTCCTCGAACACGCGAACGAACTCGCCGCCGATGATCTTGCGCTTCTGCTCAGGATCGGTGACGCCCTTCGCCTTCTCGAGGAAACGCTTTTCGGCAGAAACGCAAATGAGGTTGATTCCGAACTTGCCCTTGAAAATCTGCTTGACCTCCTTGGCTTCATTCAGGCGCATGCAGCCATGATCAACGAACACGCACGTGAGGTTCTTGCCGATCGCCTTGTGCAGGAGAACCGCACAGACAGATGAATCCACGCCTCCGGACATCGCAAGCAGCACCTTCTTGTCACCGACCTGCGCACGGATCGCTTCAATCTCGTTCTTGATGTATGCCTTGACGTTGAGTTTTTTGCCAACCTTGGCAAGGCGTTCCTTTTCGGCTTTATTCATGGTATAGATACCTTTCTGTGATTCGGCTTCGTTTCACCGTTGGGCGTGTATTATATCACAATTGCAGCGGATATCAGAACACACGTTTCTTTTTAAGATAGACGAGCAGCACACTGATTGCGGCAAGAACAACAACGCATATTCCGGAAAGAGCCCAGAACACCCATGCCGCACCTTGGCTGGGATCGTCAACGAACGGAAGGTTGACATTCATGCCGAACGCAGAGGTGACGACCGTGGGAACTGCGAGAAAGATCGTCGCGACGGCAAGCCACTTCATGACCCTGTTCAGGTTGTTGTTTATGACCGACGCAAACGTATCCATCGTGCCGTTCAAAACCGCTGCGTGGATCGTTGCAGTCTCAAGGGCCTGCTGATATTCGACCTCCGCATCCTCAAGCATGTCATGATCATCTTCGGTCAGGTTCAGCTGACGCGCATGGTCCAAACGGTTGATCAGAATGTTGTCGGCCTTCAATGACGTGGAGAAGTAGACAAGCGCCTTCTGGTACGTAAGAAGCTTCAACAGCGCCTCGTTTGAGATCGATTCGTGCAGATCCTCTTCGAGATCCTCCGTCTTAGCATGCATGTCGCGCAGATAGCGAAGGAAGAGAACGGCGGCATGCCACAGAAGGCGGAACAGAAATCGGTTGCTGTCGCTCGGGGGACAGACCCTTCTGATCTGGTCGAGAAACGCCGCCGTGACAGGGGTCGGCTGTGAGCAGATCGTTATCACCGACTGACCAAAAAGCACAACCCCGAGAGGGATCGTCTCGTACGGCAGAACGGTTTCGTCATCCTCATCGCCACGGACCGGATACGGAACGTGCACAATGACAAGGGACACACCATCCTCATTCTCAAAACGCGGACGTTCCTCTCGGTCAAGGGGGTCAGTAAGGAAGTCCCGCGGAACTTTGGAGAAGGAAAGGACCTGCTCAAGCTCGGCAGTCGTGGGTTCGGCAAGATTTATCCAGCAGGATGGCGAAAACTCCGAAGTCTCCTTAAGACCTCCGTTCTCCCATTTGTATATGGTCATCATTGCCTCGCCTCCTTTCCTCGGTTGCCTGTTGTTGATTAAAAACGGCGCGGAGTTTATCACAAACAGCGCAAAAATGCCAACAGAGAAAGACGACTTTTATCATCATCCTCGAAATCGCTTCCGGGCATCATCGCGACAGCAGCCGCCAAATCGGAATACAGGCTTCCGTTCGCCTGATATATGCCACGCTTCGAAAGTCCACGCAGAGATGGCACCCTCACCCCATCCTCGGTGACCACACGCGTTCCAAGTGAGGGGCCTGAATGACAACGTGCGCAGCGCCTCGCCTTGAACTGCTCAAATCCCGCAAGCCGTTCGGCATCCAAGGCATCCCTTCCACCGCAGAAACGGTCGAAAGGCCCGTTTGCCGTCATTAGCGTACGGGAGAAGTTGACGATAGAATCAACGAGATTTGTCCCGACAAAATTCCCGTCGCCATAATGCGCCTCAAAACGCTTTCTTATCCGTCCGTCGGCATTGAGTCTGGCGACAGCGTTGGACAAGGATCCAGCCCCGATGAAACGGGTATCCTCTATCATGCAACGGACAAGATCCGGAAAATTGGAGATGGATCCATCATGCAGATAGTATTTGCCGAACACTGCATTATAGGCAGGTCGCGTAAACACCCCAGAATGACGACGGCCATCCGCACCGCCGCCGCTTTGCGGATGGCACGACACGCACGATCTGGAGTAGGGTCCCATCTTCTTCGACGTGAACATATCAATCCCCAGCCTGG
>JAGBFY010000358.1 GCA_017936245.1 Kiritimatiellia bacterium | reverse complement strand
TCTCGACCGCTGGATCGTTTCCTCGATGGAGACGCTCATTGCGGACGTCACAGCTGCGATGGACTCCTACGACTTGCAGAAGGCGGTCCGTCCGTTCGTCCGCTTCATCGAAGATCTCACGAACTGGTATATTCGCCGCAGCCGTCGCCGTTTTTGGAAGTCCACGAACGATGGTGACAAGCTGTGCGCGTACCGCACGCTGCGCTACGTGCTTGTGCAGCTTGCAAAGGTCGCGGCTCCGTTCACGCCGTTCATTGCAGAGGAGATCTATCGCAACCTCAAGGGCGCAAGCGATCCGGACTCCGTGCATCTCTGCGATTTCCCGACGGCGAACTCCGCAGCACGCGACCTTGATCTAGAAAAGCGCATGGCTGACGTTCAGGCAGCCGTCGAGCTGGGGCGCCGTCTCCGTGCGGATAACGATCTCAAGGTGCGTCAGCCGCTCTCCGCGCTCAAGCTTGCGGGCGGCGATGTGAAGGGTCTCGAAGAACTCATTGAGGATGAACTCAACGTCAAGAGCGTGGTGTTCGTTGCCGACGAGACTGATCTTTGCGACGTCTCCTACAAGGCGAACTTCAAGACGCTTGGCAAGAAATGTGGCGCGAAGATGAAGGCTGTTGCCGCCGCAATCGCCGCCGCGAAGTCTGTGCCGTTTGACTGCGAAGGGTTCACGATCACAGCTGATGACGTTCTTGTGACGCGTTCGCCCAAGGCCGGGCTCGTGGTGGCTTCGGAAGGTGCGATTGTCGTCGGTCTCGAGACTGCGCTCACGCCTGAACTTGTCGCTGAGGGTCTTGCCCGCGAATTCGTGTCCCACGTGCAGTCGATGCGCAAAGAGGCGGATTTCGAGGTCACCCAGCGCATTTCGCTCACAGTCGAGGCTGATGATGAGACCAAGGCTGCTCTTGGGGCGCATCTCGACTACGTCAAGAACGAAACGCTCACAACCGCGTTTGCGTTCGCAGCGACGGATGCGGAAGCCGTAGAGCTCAACGGACATTCCACAAAGATCAAGGTTGAAAAGGTCTGACGGCCCGCGTCAAGCAACAGAGCGGCGCATTAGTCGATGGTGGGCTTTTTCGACAGTGGAGTTGGCGGCAGATGTGTGCTTGAAGCATTTCGCCGCCTTTGTCCGGATGAACCTACCGTATATGTCGCCGACAGTGAAAACTGTCCGTACGGGAACAAGCCTCCAGAGGAGATTGTGCGTCTGTCGAAGCGGATAGCCGCCGATCTCATAGGCCGAGGGTGTGAGGTTGTTGTGGTGGCATGCAACACGGCGACTGCCGCTGCGATCGATGAACTGCGAAGTGAGTGGCCTGATGTCCCGTTTGTAGGGATGGAGCCGGCGGTGAAGCCTGCCGCGCTTGGATCCAAAAGCGGTATCGTTGGAGTGCTTGCGACACGCGGTACGTTCAATGGAAGGCTGTACCGTGAAACCTCTTCGAGGGTGTCAGACACTGTCAGGATTATTGAGTGCATAGCGGACGAGTTTGTGGATCTGGTTGAGCGTGGCGTAGTTTCGGGTGCGGAGGCGGAGGATGCCGTGCGCAGCCGTATCGAACCGCTGATCGCCGCCGGTGCTGACCGCATTGTTCTTGGCTGTACGCATTTCCCGCACCTAAAGCATTTGATGGAGAATGTTGCGGACGGCAGGGCTGAGATTGTTGATCCTTCAGACGCCGTCGCCAGACGTATAGCAGAGGTTCTGAAAGGAGTGCGTTCATGCGCATCGAGGTGATAGCTCCGCATGGATTCTGCGGCGGAGTGGATCGCGCCGTAAGAATGGCGCATGAACTGCTTGACAGGGTGAAAGGCACGGTGTACGGTCTGCATGAGATCGTGCACAATGAAAGTGTAGTTGAGGGGCTTGTCTCCAAGGGCATGGTGTTCGTTGAGTCTGTCGCCGAAGTGCCTGAAGGGGCTACTGTTCTTGTGAGCGCCCATGGTACTTCACCTGCTGTTTTCGAAGAGGCGAAAAGACGCGGACTGACGGTTGTGGATGCGACGTGCCCATTCGTTTTGGCGGGGCATGCCAAGATACGCGAGAATTTCCGTAACGGAATGCGCACTGTCGTAATCGGAAAGCCTATGCATGCAGAGGTGAAGGGGTATCTCGGTGAAAAAGGGGCATGTCTGCCCGAAGATGTCCGCCCCGGAGAGCGCACCGGTAGGGTTGTGCAGACAACCCTTGA
>JAGBFY010000357.1 GCA_017936245.1 Kiritimatiellia bacterium | reverse complement strand
TCCGCATGGAATGGAGGCTTCTCGATGATGGAACGATTGACCTTGATTACAGTCTGCCTTCAGGGTCTGTAAGGGTCTGCGCGGACGGGAAGGATGATGCACAGTGAACTTGTTGTACAAATTGTTTGTGGTGGCGGCTCTTGTCGCAACATCTACGGCGGACGCGGCTCGGCACGAGTTCCCTTCTGTTCCGTGGAGCTGCATCCGTCTCGTCCGTAGCGATTTGACGGTCGATGCGGTGGATCATCTGGGTGGGCGGCAGTTCCGCTTCATGGCGGAGCCGCGCGGATGTATAGGTGAGATCGATTTCAAGGTGACCGAAGGAGGTCTCTCAATCGATCCGACGAGGGCCTTTGCTTCAGGTCTGAAAAAGCTTGTCTGCACTTCGCCGGAGATGGATGATCCATCATTTGATGGACAGTACGTAGTCTATGAGGCCGATGTTGCGGGACCGCCTCCGGCATCTATAATCTCGGCGATAACAATGCAGCGTGAGGTTTCTCCGGGAAAGAAATCATTTCATTGCGTTTTTGCCAACCGAAGCCGTCCGTTTGTGCTGTTTTCAGGCAAAATGCCGCGCCGTTGCCGGGCGGTGATGCTGTTGCCGGATAAGACTTCCGGATATGCGTTGCGGTTCGATATCACCGCGCCGGCGAAAGAACCGTATGTCTTCCGTGGCGCCGCCGTGGGACGTCTCTATGATCTCCCGCCTCAGCCGGATGCGGCGGTCAATCCGCAGTTGCTTATGCATCTTCCGTTCGATGGAACGCTCAATGCATCCTCCGCGAAAGGGAATCCCCGTCCTCTCGCATCAAAGGGCGTTGATTTCGGTCCGGGTGTCATCGGCGGGGCTGTGCGGGTTTCGTCCGCAGACAAGAGCGTTCTCGAATATGCTTTCGCCAGAAACGCCGAACCTGCCCACGGGGCGGTTTCGCTATGGATCCGCCGTGATCCTGCTATGACTGGGAAAACCGCCAACAGCTGGATTTTTTCGACACCGAGGCCGTTCAATGATCGCATAGGTACGGGAGCCCTTTATCTTTGGCTTTGGGGAGGGAACAAGATACGTGGCGACAATTCCAACGACGGCGACCTTTCGGCGTCGAAAAGCCTGCTGCGCGACGCCGCATGGCACCATGTCGTATTCAACTGGGATCGCGCCACGGGGACTTCGCTTTTTGTGGATGGCGTGCAGGTGCCAGGTGGTACAGGTGGACTTGATCCGGTCGTCAGGGCCGTTACGGCCTATACCTACAGCCGTGCCGGAGAAGCGGGATTGTTCGATAGGTTCAGACTTGGATCGGTATCAGGTGTCGGTGCGTTCGATGGTTGGATAGACGATCTGCGCATTTATTCCGCTCCGCTCAGGATGCGTGAAGTGAAGCGTCTGCGGGATGCGGCCGGAGACGCCGCCTATCGCACTCCGCGTCCAGACTATGCGATGCTGTCTGCCGCACGTGGAGAGAATCCGTATGTGGCGCCTCCGTTGGAACGGGCGGGGGATTTTGGCCCAATGACACTTGTTAAGGAGTGGAGATTTGATCGTGAAAAACCAGATCCGTCTTTCAGACATTACGGCAAAATCCGCATTGGAAAGCTTGGTGAGACTCCATATGTTGAAGCCGGAGCAAATCGTTCGGATCGTTTTGCGATGACTTTCGGCGTCGACCCAAAAGTTCCGTTCTACATCCTTGAGTTCGACTATCCTGACGATGCCAAACGCACGATGGACATAATCGTCCAGGAATCGGGTGGATTCATCGATGACTACGCCTTGCAGGTGGGCGTATTGACCGGTGACGACATTCCGGTTTCAGGCAAGATCCGCACTCACAGATGTATCTACTGGACGCGTCCCGTCACAAATGCTGCGTTCATAGCGATGACAGCACGGACAGGCGGTCCGGCGGCGCTTTCGGCCTTCCGCATATACCGTGTGGACAGCGGAAGGCTTCCCGCCGCCAGTATGAAAGAGCCTGCGAAGAGGGATGGATGGGGCCGGACCGTCGCTCTGTACTATGAGGATGCCGCCGTCAATTACGACTTCAGTGTCCGCGACGAAGGTTCTTCGCCCGAAGGGGTGCTTGATATGGCAGACAGATGTGCGGCGGTCATGAAATTTACGGGTGAAAACCTTTTCGCGTATCCGGCTGTCTGGTATGAAGGGCTTATCGGCGAAACCTACAATCCCCGCCGCCATGCGCCAGGGTTCATGTCCGCCTTTTACGAGCGGTTCGACCGCGAAGATATTGGAGTTGTTCCGCTCATAAACCAGATGGGCTTGTATACTCCCGATCCGGCATGGTTCACCACAGAGCGTCTGCGCACAGGGCGCATTCATGAAACCCCCGTCTCAATCGCGTCGAGCGGCTTTCCTGACAGCCACATTACGCTTGGACCGCCGCAGTACAACATCGCCCATCCGGCTATTCGCGCCTATTGCTCCCGTCTCGTCGATTCGCTCATTGCCGAAGGCGTGAAGCACCGGTCGTTCAAAGGTGTGGGACTCCATCTCAAATATTCTGGTTTTGCTTGGTTCGGATCGCTCAAAGGCGGATACAATGACTACTGCATTGAAGCGTTTGAGAAGTGGTCAGGCATCAAGGTCCCGGTGGACCGGCGTGATCCTGCGCGTGGACGTCTCTATGCCGAGTGGCTTCTCTCCAACGCACGAGGAAAGTGGATACGCTGGCGATGCAAGGTCTGCACTGATTTCTGGATTGAGATGGCCAATAAACTCGCCAGCGCAAGAAGCGACCTTAAACTGTGGATTAACAACATATGCGTACTGGATGCATCGATGGACGGATTCCGCGAATCCGGCTACATGCGCCGCACGGCTTTGGAGGGCGGACTTGATCCCGACCGGCTCGCCCGCGAGGCCCCGAACATCATACTCGGTCAGACGACACTTCCTGCCGATTACCGCACCACGGACGGATCGCTATGGTTCTACCGTGACGAGGCAAACCGTTCTTATCAGCGTACGATGCATCTGAAACGGGATTTCTGGGATTTCACAAGGACGGCATCTTATCCGCTTGCACATCAGCACGACCGCTACTGGGAGGATGCCACAGGCAATCCGCGCCGCAATCCACGAAGCGGAAATTCGCTTTCAGGAGCGACGCGTGACCTTGATGAGCACAACTGGCGTGTGTCCACGTTGAATCCTGCGGGTGAATACGCGATGAACCATTATGCCGAGTCGCTGCTCAATCAGGACATGCTCGGTCTTTCGAAGGGTGGATATCTTGTCGGAACCTATGGCATGGAGGAGCATCTCGCTCCGTTCGCACAGGCGTTCAGGGCGTTGCCGCCGGTCAGGATGAATACGCTTCCGGGTGGCAGCGCAAGTCTCCGGCTCCGTCATGTCGACTATGTGGGCAGGAGCTGGTTCTATATTGTGAACTGCTCGAATGTGAAGTCCGTGGCGAAAGTCGTTTTCCCGTCTGGCACGGAAGAGCTGACCGGTTCCTGCGAAAAGTGCGAGGGTCGCCTTGCGCTTGAGCTTCCGCCTTACGCATTGCGCAGTTTCGCGGCTCCGGCAGGAAGACCGAAATTCATTAATGAAGTAAAGAATGGAGTAAGAGAATGAATGTGTTCAGAGGCTTGATATCGATTGTGGCCGTGGCTCTTTCCGCAGAGGCCGGTGCCGCCGTGCTGGAAACCGTCAAGGTTCCGTCTGCGGCAATGGGGCGCGAGATCTACGTGACCGTAATGCTGCCCGATGCATACGGCAGAAATCCCGATGTGCGCTACCCTGTCGTCTATATGCTTCATGGCGCTGGCGACAACCACACCACATTCGCTGACGAGGTCGGCAGGAAAGGCGTGGACGAAGGAGGGTTCATTGGAGTATGTCCCGATGGCGCGGGCAAAAGCTGGTGGTATGATTCGCCGGTGAATCCGAAGCGGAAGTTCGAGACGTTCGTGGCCAAAGAGCTGGTCGCGTGGGTAGATTCGCGCTACCGCACCCGTGCGAACAAGGAGGGCCGGGCCATAACAGGAGGTTCGATGGGCGGTCATGGCGCCTGCTGGCTAGGGTTCCGCCATCAGGGGACGTTCGGCGCGATCGGCAACATCTACGGAGGGGTGGATGTGCGTCGCCATAAAAACAGCTGGAAGGTCTGGGGCCTTCTCGACTGCCTGGGGGACTATGAGGCAAACAAGGATGTCTGGACGCGGCATATGTGCGTCACCGAGGCTGCCAAGCTCCGCAATGGTGATGTGAATCTTCTCACTGTTGTCGGAACGGGTGATTTCTTTCTTGAGGACAACCGTCAACTTCACCGCATCTTGACGGAAAACAAGGTAGCCCATCTGCATCTGGAGATACGCGGCGAGGATGACAGACGTTCTTGTCATACGCATCCGTTCCGCAAGAAGGCGGCGGCGATTGTGTTTCGCTATTTCCGCAACTATTTCACCACCGGCCGGGCAGGCCTCGAATAAAAGGGGATGATTATGAATGCAAGAATGATGTTCGTTTTGATGGCTGTGGCCGCTGCGTTTTGCGCACGTGAGTGCCATGGTGTGTCCAAGGCAAGCTCCTTCGAGAAGAAACCACGAGTCGTAATGAATCTCGTCAATTTTCTGCGTGGTTGCGAGCCGCGTTGCAAGCGGGATCTTGTTACGCCCGTAGTCGAACAGATCAAACTCAATACCCGCTACGGATTCAACAACACTATCCTACTGCAGTACGACGCGATGCTCCGTGACGACATCATGTCGGCGGTGAGTGCGGCAGACAAGGAAAAGACGGAGTTTGGCGTCTGGATCGAGATCGTGCGTCCACTCTGCGAGAAGGTCGGAATCCCTTGGCGAGGAAGAAACGGCTGGGACTGGGACTGGTTTGTTATGCCGGGGTTTCTCGAATCATATACCATTGAACAGCGCGCGAAGCTTATTGATGAACTGTTTCGTCTTTTCCGTGAAAAGTTCGGTCGCTATCCGGAAAGCGCAGGCTCATGGATATTTGACGCATGGAGCCTAAACTACATGAAGGAACGCTACGGCATTGTTGCCGCCTGCATCTGCCGCGAACAGGATGTAACCGATGCCTACGGACTTCGCGGCGGCTATTCGAACGGCGCCTACTACCCGTCGAAGAAGAACGGCCTTTCCGCCGCCGTAGATATGAAGAATGGCATACGGCTTCCGGTGTTCAGGATGCTCACTCCAGACCCAATCTACAACTACGGCTACAAGTACAATTACGTGGATTCGCTGACAGGCAAGAAACGCCGCCATGTTGTGACGCTCGAACCGGCTGCGCTCGGGAAAATCCCCTATATGGTCGACTGGTATTTCCGGGCCTATGCCGAACCGCGCGGATTTCTCAATCTCTCCTATATGCAGACCGGACAGGAGAACAGTTTCGGCTGGAAGGATTTTGGCGTTGACATCGGCTATCCTGCGCAGCTCGAAATGCTCAAACGCTATGCTGACGAGGGCACCATATCGGTGGAAAAACTTTGCGATACCGGACGCCGGTTTCTCGCGGATCACAAAGAGAACTGCGCACAGACGCAGGTGGCGCTCGACGACTGGATGGGCAAGGGACGCCGGAGCGTATGGTACAACTGCCGCCATTATCGGGCCAATCTCTATCAGGACGGCGGCAGGTTCTACATTCGCGACTTGAGGAAGATGTGCGACGATTTCGAGGAGGATTACCTTTTGAAGCCCAATCCCAACTGGAATGAAAACAAGTTTACGCCGCCGGTCATCGACAGTTATCTTTTTTCGACGAACGACGCCAGCGGGATGCTCGCATTTTCCGGAGAGGCCTGCGGTATGATGCCTAAGGCTGTTGGCCCGAACGAGCTGGAAGTCGTGTGTGCATATGCCGATGGACGTTCGGCAACAGTCCGCTTCGATGAGAAGGGACTATCGGTTTCCGGTTCTCCGCTTACCGTAAGGATGTCAGAAGGCTGGAGGTCGAAACATCGTTTCTCTCCAGGACGCATCGATCTTGAATTCAGGGGATTTTCGTATTCTGTCGGCGTCAAAGGGAATCTTTCCCCAACCGCCGACGGATATGAAATCAAGCCTGAAAACGGGGAAATTAGGTTTGACATGTCGCTTTAAAATACAAGTGGAGAAAAAACATGAGAAAGATCATCTTGTGGATGGCGTCAATTGTTTCAGGCGTACTTTGCGCCTCTGAAATCTATGTGGGATCGAGGGAGACAAAAATCATTACAGTTTCGTCCGATTCGGAAAAGGTGCAGTCTGAAACCATGGTCGTTTCATCCGGCGCCAGGCTGGTGAAAGACGGAGAAGGGACGTTGACCCTCAAGACAGAAGCGTTGGCGCAGGACTTTCCCGCGGCACTTGAGGTTCGAGAGGGAACTCTGACGCTCGAAGGTTCAACCGTCGAGGGCCGGACGTTCTCTGGGGTTTCCGCAATTCTTGCCAAGGCGGCACTCCATCTCGACGCATCCGACGAGGGTTCGCTTGTCTGCAATGGAACCAAGGTTGCGGAATGGCTCGATACGCGCGAAACGGGATCGGCAGATTCAGGATACGTGTATTCCCGTGCGGTCGCGAACACGATGGCATCCCTCATTCCGGAACTGAATCTTTCAGATGCAGACCTTCTGCCGATCAAGAAGGCTGTGGAAGGCAAGTCTGGCGTCTATTTCAACGGATACAAGTCCGGCACCTGGATGAATCTCGTAAAGAACGACGGAACCCAGGAATCGCTCAAGCTTTTCAATGTCTTTGTCGTTCAGGCGGTTGTCACCGAAAAAGGCTTGGGAACGTTGCTCGGCGTGAATGTCGGAAAAACCCCCGCATTCACCCCGGGTTCGGCGGCCGGGGCTCTTTCTCCGCTTTGGCAGAACCCTCATGCCGATGCCGCCGGTGTGCTTTCAAGTTCACGCACCTGCATAAATGGCGCACAGATTGATCCCTACAACAAGGGGCTCCCTTCCGGATTGTGCGTGATGGACGTGGAAATGCTTGCTGCGGGTGCGCTTTGGGAAAACATTTTCAACGATCGCGGATATACTGGCCGCGATTCCGCGACGATTCCTGATGTAGTCAAGCCTTATTTCAGGACTGGGGCGGGAGAACTTCGTGCCGGCGGCGAATATGTTTTTGAGATTGTCGCATTCACTGCTGCGCTCACCGGCGCCGAACGCACGGAACTCGCCGCGTATCTCAGGCAGAAGTGGCTGGGCGCGCCGGAGTGTTCCGGGCTTTCGGTAGAAACATCGAAGGGAACGAGCGTGTCTCTCAACAACTTGGGTTCGGTGCCGATTTACGTTTTCGGCGATGGTACGTTTAGTGTTGCGGCAGGTTCCGTAGCCATGCAAAAGACGGTATCGTACAGCCTTTCCTCGGGCGAGACGGTGACCGCTGCGGGCGGTACAGTATACGAGACTTTGCAGAATTCAGCCGTTGCCATGCCGGTTTATTCGACTTCCAAAGCAAACGACGGGAGCGTTGTCGTAAGGGGCGGCGGTACGCTTAAAGTTGAGAAAGTCGCCTCTGAAATTGAAAAGCTATTGGTGGAGGAAGGCGAGCTTGTGCTTGCGTCTCCGCGCAAGTCTGCTTCGGTTGTCGAGGCTGTCGTCGCCGGCGGAAACGGAAGTTTCGAGGCGGGCAAGGATACATGGAGTTCGCAAACGATGAATCTTCAAAATGGCGGCGGATTTCAGAATTGGAACCATGTTACTGCAGCAGGGAAGACTGGAGCTGTTTTCTTATATAATCAATCGCGTGGGGAAGTTCAGTATGCAGCGTATCCACAAACTAGTCCGTCTGGCGATGTGCTTCTTGGCATCAAGCAAGATGCGTCGGCTTGGACAACATTTACTTTGCCGCAAGGCGGCCGTTATAAGCTTACATTCATAGCCTCATGCCGTCAAAATGTTAACGGTCCTGGTTATTCGTGCGACATTGCTGTTGGACCTGCGGCGAGTGCGCTTCAGAATGCGGGCGTGTTCACTGTGCCGTTTGATGACGGGAAGTATCATCCGTATGAATTTCTTCTGCCGGAACTTGAGGCGGGCGATTATCAACTCTGGTTTAAATCTTGCGATACCGGATTAGATCGTTGTGCGTTGGTTGATGATGTTAAAATTGTTCTGGCATCCGATGAGGACCTTCTTCAGGTGCCGAACGGAAAGTTTGAGAATTGTCATGCTGATAAACTTCCTTCAAGAGACTCCATGGGTTTTTTCCGCTTTGGCACCACTGACGGTAACTCGTATTACGGCCGCGAGTCTTTGCAGGACTGGGTGCTAACACAGGACGATAATCTTACTGACGTTAAATATCGTGGTGCTGCTCCAGTTTCTCGAAATACAGTTCCGGGAGGATTTGATTTGTCTGCTGCTGGACGTTTTGTCGAACTTGACGGGGCTGATGACGGTCTTGTGCAGCTCTATATCTCCGCCGGTTGCACGGCATCCGTGACGTTCACTCCTCCGGCGGGCACATACCGGCTTGCGGCATCGGCGGCGTTGAGGCTGATGAACAGCTCCGGCTCCAAGGACATCAGCCTTGCAGCAAGCATAACGCCCGGCGGTTCTTCTGCGGTGGATATAGGGGCATGCAGTCTCAAAAACGTTTTCCGCATGAAGGATTGCATCTTGCCGAAACCGTTCTCGGTTGACGGCAAGACCGCAATCACGCTCACCATTTGGCCGAAACTCAATTCTGGAACCCAAGGCCATCTTGTAATTGACAATGTACGGCTTGTGCCGGAGTTTGTTGCCGATGGAGATTTCGAATCAAGTCCTTCCTGCTGGAGCACCCTTGCCGGGCAGCAGGAAGGGGCATCCGGATCCGTCCACAACTACGACAACAATCCCAGTGCGTGGGGGACCGATCGCGCTTCCGGGAGCTATTGCGGAAAGCTGACCAGGGACGGCTCCATCTATCAGGATATCTCCATTGCCCGTTCCGGTCTTTACAGGCTTTCGCTGAAAGCGCGTACGCGGCAGGCGGTGGGAAGTGCAGCCACCGACCGTTTTGGCCGCAACCCCGTAGCCGTCGATCTCATCGACCTTGGAGTGGAAGCTGCAACGGTCAAGAGGATTGCGCTCTTTACTCCTGTCTATACGACCTTCACGGAGTTCTCGTGGTGCATGAATATTCCGAAGTCAGGTAATTGGAGGCTTAGGCTCTCGGGGCAGTCGACGGACGATAGGACAACGTTCATCGACGATGTTTCGTTCAAGCTTGAGACGCCGTTTGCAGATACCCCGTCGATGCCGGAAGGCCTGGTTATTGATGTGTCTGAAGGGGCAACGTTGCGCCTCGACTACCCCGGGACGGGCAGGGTCGGCAAGGTCCGTCTTGGTGGCAATTCCGTCAGCGGAGCCATATCGGCGGCGACTCACCCTGAATACATTTCAGGGGATGGAGCCTTGTATGTCAAGCCCGAGCCGTTTGCAGTAATCATCCGTTGAAAAAAAAATTGTAACCTTTTGTGTGATTGTGTGTATTGATGCATGGAGGAAATGTCATGGACATCAATTTAAACCAGATTTTTGAGGCGAATCGGCGCGTTGCGGCTGATTTTGATCAGTTGCAAGGTGTTGACGAGGCCAAGATTGACCAGTTGAATGCTGGTGTGATTCATGGTCCATCGCTCGTTGTTACAGATGCTGTACCCGGTGTGGCGGTGGAGGATTTGGAATACGGGAATGATAAGCCCGTGCGTGATGACGACTTGGGGAAAATGGTAAAGTCGGCATTTGATCTGAAGCCGCCGGAAGTCCCTAATTTCGTATAATCTGCTTTTACATCTTCTTTGAGGATTTGTGATGGATAGGGAAACGGAAGAATATCTCGCGAAAATCAGAAAGACGATTGCGGAGTCGAAGCAGATGGTTGAATCGGTGAAGCTCAGGTTTGCCGAAACCGACCGGATGCTTGAAGAAAGCGGCACTACGCGCGAAGAGGTTATGAAAATGCGTTTCACTCCTGAACAGAAGGAGGCGGTGAACGCGGAGCTGGAGAGGCGCGGTTTCCCTTCCCTGGAAGGTGATGAGCTGCAGAATCCGGAAATAGCCGCCGCTCCGTCGCCTGTTGTCGGCGCAGCAGATGTTCAGGAGGATATGGAAAACCGCCGGAGAAAGTTCGGCGCCATGATGAAACCATTCAGGATGTAGAAAAATCGGGTTAGGCCTGTAACCTTTTCGGTTGTAGTGTGTAGTCCTGTCAGAACAAATAAAGGAGAAGCACCATGAATGTCACATTAGATACAGCCCTGGTCCAGAGTCTGTCATCGCTGCCAGCGTCGATGGAGAATGGCGTTGCCTCTCTTTCCGTTCCTGCTTCGCCGGTGCTTTCAGGGGAAAATGTCAGCGTGGCGTCTGCAAGTCCCGACCTGGAATCGATTCTCGCCACTTTGCGGATGGAGACCAACGAGGCGCGTCTTGCTGCGGCAAGGAGCCGTCTTGCGAGCGCACTCACTCAGCTGACGGGTCTTTCCGAGGATGAACAGGCCAAAGTCGAGAAGATGAAGTCGGCAGGCGAGGATCTCGCGGAAGCCGAATCGGTCAGCGGCGCTGCCAAGAAGGAGGCCGATGCAAAGGCCAAAACCCTTGATTCGAGAAAGGCGGCGCTCAGCGATGCGGAAAAGGCGTTCGGCAAGGCTCAAAAGCAGACCGCTGCCGCCCAGGGCGCATACGATTCGGCCGTTTCCGCGCTCGAACAGTACAGGAATTCGGGGGGCGAATCCGATCCAGCAGAGCTCTCCAGGCTCGAAAGCGCGGTTTCTGCCGCGAAATCGAATCTGGATCGGGCGGAAAGCAGTCAGGAAAAGGCGCGTACGGCCCTTGATTCCGCGCAGAAGGAATATGATTCCGCGAAAAAGGAATACGATGCTGCCATGGATAGGTATGATGCGGCGGAAAGGGTTGTCAACGACAGGCAGAGCAAGTTCGAGGCGCTAGTCGACTCACTTGATATGGCGAGTCTTACGGCGTTGCGTGATGCCTTGAAACTTTTCGCCGGTGATGTCGACCATCTGCACGACGAGATCGAGGAGGATGACAAGAAGCACAGCCTTGCCACGATCCGTTCCGTCGAGGATGTGATCAGCGATGCGTTGAAGCGGCTCGACGGCAAAATGGTCGACGAGATCGAAGATCGGCATCTGGACCATGTGTGAGGTGGGTGATGAGAGATGAGAGATGAGTTTTGGTATAATGTGACAATCTAAAACAGAAGAAGGAGTTTTGAGATGGAAATCAACAAAGAGATGATTGAAGAGGCCGCAAAGAAGATAGCCGGTGACATGACAACCGTCCGTGAACTCAAGGGCATCACCGATGCCGAGATGGAGGCCGTTTATTCCCTCGGATTCAATTTCTATCGCACGGGGAACATCGAGAATGCCGAGAAGGTATTCAAGTTCCTTGTGCTTTTCGATCACTTCAATCCCAAGTACTGGATCGGCATGGGGGCGGTACTTCAGGTCAAGAAACAGTATC
>JAGBFY010000356.1 GCA_017936245.1 Kiritimatiellia bacterium | reverse complement strand
CAATAACATGGGGTCTATCGTGCTCGGTCTTAACGATGCGCTTGTGGAGCTTACCGGTGCGCTGGCGGGCTTTACGTTCGCACTTTCAGATCCCATTAAGATCGCAAAGACAGGTCTCATAACCGGACTTGCAGCGGCAATGTCGATGGCGGCATCTGCATTCCTTTCCGCCCGTGCTGATTCCCATGCGAACAGCGATGATGCGGAAGGGTCTTCCGGAGGAGCCGGCAAGGCTGCTCTGTACACTGGCATCGCGTATGTAATAACGGTATTCCTTCTTGTTGCCCCGTATCTCGTTTTCACCAATGTGACCTGTGCCTTGATTGCGATGTTGCTTTGCGCCCTTGGCGTAATAGCGTTCTTCAACTTCTATCTCAGCGTGGCGAGGGATACGTCATTCAAGCGCGGATTCTTTGAGATGGCGGGAATTTCCACAACCGTCGCACTCATATCTTACGGAATAGGATACCTTCTGAAATGATTGGCAACGGACCAAAACTGACTCATAGACCCGTCCCTCTGGCCATTGTCGGCGGTGGCGCTGCCGGGCTTTTCGCGGCAGTTGCGGCGGCTAACAGAAAACTTGGCTGTCTTGTTTTTGAACGCAAGGCTCGTATCGGATCGAAGATGCTCATGACCGCGAACGGACGATGCAACTTCACAAAGGACATTTCCGCCGAGCAGATGCTTGAGGATATAGGCGAACCTGTTGCATCCTTTGTCGCTCCGGCGCTCAGGAAGTGTCCTCCGTCGATGATAGCATCCGGATTTAAGGCGAGGGGGCTTCGCATCAAACGCCGTGCGGACGGGTGTCTCTTCCCGGCAAGCGAAAAGGCCGCCGATGTCGTGCATGTGTTCGGAGACCTGCTGCGCGACAATGAGGTTCCGCTACTCTCGAACTGTCCAGTGACAGGCATACAGCCCGTGAAGAACGGCTTCATCGTGGCGACACGCGGATTCACCGTGTGGGCTGAGAATGTGCTTGTGGCGACGGGCGGCGTTTCGTTTCCGAAGACGGGCAGCGTCGGCGACGGACAGAAGTTCGCTTCCTCGCTTGGACTTCGCGTTGCTCCGCTGCGCGCTGGGCTTACCGGATGTGAGACTCGGGACAGAAAGGTGCTTTCGCGTACGGGGGCACGTTATATGCAGAACGCCGCAGCGTCCGTCGTTGTTGGTGGAGAACGGCTTTTCAGGGCCACGGGCGAGGTGGAGTTCGAGCCGTGGGGGCTTACGGGCGCTGCTGTGTACAACTGCACACGATGGGCTGCGCGTCATCTTGACGGAGGGAGAGAACGCTGGACTCTTGAACTGGAGCTTGATGGCGAGATGCTGCAGGTAAGGGATTTCGCCGTGCGTCCTGTGAAGGAGGCGATTGTAACGATGGGCGGCGTTTCGCTTGATGAAGTCAATCCTGAGACAATGGAATCGCGCAAGATTCCAGGGCTGTATTTTGCCGGTGAAGTTCTCGATATTGACGGACCTACTGGCGGCTACAATCTCTCCATCGCCTTCGCCACCGCCCGTCTCGCAGTCGAGAGCATCTGTTTTGACGCAAAAATCAGGTTGTGATACTTCCACACATTTTTAGTCGGTAGATATCAAGTGGAATTTCGTCCGAAGTGAAATCTCATATATGCCAATCATTATACTACTGGCAGTCGGAGAATTAATCCGAATAGAATTCTCGTTCTTTGGCTGCGGATTGGGTTGAGTTATGGCGGATCGCGGTGGGGCGGTTGATGATTTGGTGGTTGTTTAGTCCGTCGTGTCCAAAACTAAACGCAAGTTCTGAAAGTAACTGCAAGTCCAATCAATAATTTTTGGCAAATTTTTGTTTTTAACGCAGAGGCGCAGAGACGCAGAGTTTTATAAATCGACGAATAATTTGATTTGCGTTTCTTT
>JAGBFY010000355.1 GCA_017936245.1 Kiritimatiellia bacterium | reverse complement strand
GGGCGGATTCATCGGAACCGCGAACGGCATAATCGGTCTTGAAGTGGCTGTGGCTGTCACATACCATGTGATGGTTGAGCAGGAAGGGATGGATGTAAGCGAATGGGCGAAACGCTGGACGGAGGGTCCGGCACGTCTCATAGGCGAAGAGCCGGACGGCGAGACTGTCCTTGACCTTCAGGCGAACCGCACTGTAGATGCAGATACGTTCAGATCGCTTTCACGCAACATGCCGTACATGGGACTTAAATTTTCGGCGTGGCCTCTTCCGACCTGCCGCATTTGAGAGAGCCTGTCATGCAGATGCTGGAAGTCACAGACCTGAGAGTGCGCTATGGAGCCATGGAGGCGGTGAAGGGCGTGAGCTTTTCGCTTGCCCGTGGCGAGACTTTGGGCATCGTCGGAGAGTCCGGAAGCGGAAAGTCCACGATAGCCAAGACCCTCATCGGTCTTGAAAAGCCTTTTTCGGGAACGATAGCCTGTAACGCGAAATCCGTCCAGATGGTGTTTCAGGATGCAGTGGGATCGCTCAATCCTCGAATGACCGTCCGGCAGACCCTTGACGAGGTGTTCAATGTCAAGAAGGCGTCCAAGCGTTCCGTGAAAGACCTGCTCGACATTGTGGGACTCAGCCCGGCGGTTCTCGAGCAGTATCCGCGTGAGATGTCTGGCGGACAGTGCCAGCGTGTAAGCATAGCTCGCGCTCTGGCGTGTGAACCCGATGTTTTGATCGCGGATGAACCGGTGAGCGCTCTCGATGTGAGCGTACAGGCCCGCATATTGAACCTTCTCCGTGAACTTCGGCGCGAGCTTGATCTGTCGATTCTGCTGATCGCGCACGATCTTGCCGTCGTGAAGAACGTCTGCGACCGCGTGTGCGTGATGCAGAGAGGGCTTTTCGTAGATGCCGGAAGCGCGGCGCAAGTCTTTGAGAATCCGCAAAGCGATTACACGAAACGTCTGCTGGCCGCCGTTCCGGACGTGGCCCGTGCATTGGCGCAGAGGACAAGGACATTTGATTTTCAAGAGGAAGATGTCTGAGAGCTTCGCGCTTTTAAGATCACTCGATGATTCTGGGTGAATTGCCGGAGCATCGGCAAGGCGCGAAGCGTACCTTTCAGAGGTTGATCACTGGGGTAAGACCTCGTAAAGAGTAGAAACATTGCCGGTTGTGGTGACCCGAAGGCGATTCTTTCGGGTTGAATTTATCCTCGAAATCGCATATAATGTGCGCCGTTTTGTCTCATTGGGACGAAACGGCACATCATGGGCATATTTTACGAAAAGGTAGTTGACCGCATCGAAAAGTTGGATGCGGAAGGTCTGCGGCGTCATTACAAGGCGCTGGCGGACGAGATTGGCTTTTTCAAGTCGGTATTTGATTCCCTCGACGAGGGCATTGTTGTTCTTGATGGCGAGGGGAAGGTCGAATACGCCAACGCCGCCGGAAAGGAACTGCTGCCGCTTTTGGGCATTGATGAGGAATTCTCTGAATACAGACCTACACCGGATGGCATATCAGTGCGGGAACTTGAGATAACCTATCCTGAACATCGCATAATAGAGGTCAAGCGCGTGGGGCGGATAGTCAAACTGCGTGATGTCACGGAAAAGCGTGCGCGAGAGGCGGATGCCGTCGAGAGCGGACGCGCCGATGCCGTCGGCGAAATGGCGGCTTCCATGGCGCATGAGATCGGAAATCCGCTTAACGCACTGTCGCTCAATCTTCAGCTTCTGAAGAGAAAGTATCCGGACGAGGTGGATCTTGCGGTTGCACAGAAGGAACTTTCCCGGTTGAACGGCATAATCCGTGAGTTTCTCGGAGCGTTCCGTCCGGCAAAGGCGCAGCTTGCGCCGGGGTCTGTCGCCGATCCCCTGAAGGATGCGCTTGCCGCCCTCAAGAACGTGTTCGAGGATCGTCGCATACGTGTTGCGCTTGATCTTCCCGGCACACTTCCTGCGGTTGCGGTGGATCGTGGACAGATGGAGCAGGTGTTCTTCAATCTGATGAAGAACGCACTTGAGGCAATGAAGGACGGCGGAGAGCTTGCAATTGAAATCGTTCATGACGATACATCGGTGTCGGTCAGCTTCCGCGACTCGGGATCGGGCATGAGCGATGAGGCTCTGGCGCGTCTCTTCGAGCCGTTCCGTACGACGAAGAAGAAGGGGACGGGGCTTGGTCTAATGATATCGCGGCGGATAGTGGCGGCGCACGGCGGGGAGATTGCGGTGTCCAGCGAAGAGGGGCGCGGAACCACGTTCACGGTGAAGCTGCCGCGCCTTAAGAAGCGAGTGAGGGAACTTGCATGACAGATAGAATTCTTATAGTTGATGACGAGAAGGATACGCGCGAATTCATGGCGCGGGCCCTTTCCGGGAAATATGAGGTGCTTACGGCGGCGGATGCGGAGCTTGCGATGAAACAGCTCGATACGGACCGTTCGATCCGTCTGCTGCTTTCCGATGTGCGCATGCCCGGAGAGGACGGGATTACGCTCATGAAGGCGGCGAAGGCCATGAATCCCGGCCTTGCCGTCATTCTGCTCACGGCGTTCGGCTCTATAGATCAGGCTGTAGCCGCGATGAAAGACGGAGCGGACGATTTCATAACCAAGCCTGTCGATCTTGATCAGCTGGAACTTCGGATAGAAAAGGCTCTGAAGGCGCACAGGCTTGAGTCCGAGGTGAAGCATCTCAAGGCTCAGCTTGACGAGAAGTACGGCATGAACGGCATCATCGGAAATTCGCCTGCAATGCAGAAGGTGTTCCGTATGATCCGTCAGGCGGCGCCGACGGATGCGACCGTGCTTATACAGGGCCCGAGCGGAACGGGCAAGGAACTTGTCGCCCGCGCCATACACAATCTTTCGAACAGGTCCAAAGGTCCGTTCGTGGCGGTGGAGTTCGCGGCGATCAGTCCGAACCTTCTCGAATCCGAAATGTTCGGACACGAGAAGGGGGCGTTCACCGGTGCGGTGTCCCGTCGCATCGGGCGCTTCGAGGCCGCAAACCACGGAACGATTTTTCTCGACGAGATTTCCGAGATGCCGCTTGAGCTTCAGGTCAAGCTTCTTCGCGTTCTGCAGGAGCGGGAGTTTCAGCGCGTGGGCTCGAACGAGACCGTCAAGTGCGACATCCGCATAGTTGCGGCGACGAACCGGGATCTGGCGGCTTATGTCAAGGATGGAAAATTCCGCGAGGACCTGTACTACCGTCTGAACGTGATAGACATGCGTCTGCCTGCGCTGAAGGAGCGGACGGGTGACGTTCCGCTTCTTGTGAACCGCTATCTCAGGGAATTCGGCGGCAAGTCGGTGTCACCGGACGCGATGCGTCTTCTTGAGGCGTATCAGTGGCCTGGCAACGTGCGCGAACTGCGCAACGCGGTCGAGAAGATGTGTGTTCTTTCATCGTCTGGCGAGATTGGCGTGGACGATGTTCCGGATGAGATGAAACGGGATGTTCCCATGACATTGTCGGTATCCGGAACTTTGGAAGAAACGGAGAAGGCAAAGATACTTGCGGTTCTAGAAGAGGTCGGCGGCAACAGAACCAAGGCGGCCGAGCGGTTGGGCATATCCCGCCGCACGATATACAGAAAGCTTGAGGAATACGGATTATGAGAAAGATTGCATTTGCCGGAATGTTTGCAATGGTCGCTGCGATGGCTGTTGCGGATGCGTCCACAAATAAGCCGCCAGCGCTTGCCGCATCCAAGACGCGCATCAAGTGCACGGTGTGCAATGGTCGCGGACACCTGAAGGTGAGTCCACCCGATCATGGTCAGTACGGCGGACGCATTGAGCACCGTTCCCATTGGGATGTGAAGCTGAATCCATGTCCTGTATGCACCCGCGGACGCGGATGGCGCGAGGCGTGGGATCTCACCCAACCGGAACCGACGGAAGCGGTCCCGTGCACGAAGTGCGGTTGGTCCGGAATCGTCCAATGCCGCAAGTGTCTGGCATCGGGAATTGCGGACTGCCCGAAGTCGGAGTGCAAGGACGGGTGGATTGTTGAGAAGTCCAGCACATACCGCCGTTCATCAAGAAAGCCGCCGTCTGTAAAACCATGCCCTGAATGCAAGGGTATCGGAAAGATACTTTGCCGGGCGTGCAAGGGAATGCGCGCTGAACTCTGCAACAGATGCTACGGAACGGGAGCCAAGCGCAGATGAGCACTCCTCCAATAAAAATTCCCGGAGTCCGCTTTGAGCATCTCATCGGCATAGGTGGAATGAGTGAGGTGTGGCTTGGCTTCCATGGCGGCCTTAATAAGGAGGTCGCCATAAAGGTGATGTTCAAGGAGGCCGCGACATCCGGCGAGGAAATCCGTCAGTTCATGCAGGAAAGCCGCGTGATGGAGAACATCAACCATCCCGGCATTGTGCATTCCTATGAGGCGGACTGCCGAGACGGACGCTACTATTTCATAATGGACTATGTCGATGGGTTCACTTTTGCACTGATATTGACGCGCCAGAAGCAGATAACCGAAACCGATGCCATTGTCATCCTTGATTCGGTCGCGGAGGCTCTCGATTACGCATGGCAGCGACATGGTGTGATCCATTGCGACATAAAACCCGATAACATCATGGTCGGCAGCGACGGAATCGTTAAGATTCTGGATCTCGGTCTGTGTAATATAATGGGCGTCAGTTCCAGAGGCAGAACGGAATGTCAGGAAGATGTGAAGGAGACGATCACGGGTACACCCGCCTATATGTCGCCCGAGCAGATATATGGTGACAGTGACATTGATGTGCGGTCAGACATCTACTGTCTGGGAGCGACCCTCTATCATCTTGTGACGGGGCAGGTGCTTTTCCCGGATCAATCCAACGACGAAACGCTTCGGTCCCATGTTACGCCGGAGGTGTCAGCGCCGGATCCGCGTTCCGTTAATCCGGATCTTTCGGAAGGTCTTGTGCGCATCCTCTCCAAAATGTGCGCAAAGGAGGCTGACGCCCGCTACCGGAACTGGGGTGAAGTTCTTGCCGACTCCAGGATCATGCAGTCGGGAGAGCTTCCGGAACCGCTCCCCGAAGGTGTTCCTACATCGATAAGCTTCCGCTGATGATCGTTTGACCGAAAACGCAACAGGAACGGAGAACATGAAATTTGCGCTGTCGACAAACTGGAGCAACACCCGTTCAGATGACGGCGCGGCAATTGCGGATGAGGCGGGTGAACTTGGATTCGATTCCCTTGAACTTGGGTTTCGAACCCGCTCATCCCAGCTGGTTGGATTCAAGAGTCGTCTGGATGTGATGCCTGTTGAAAGCGTGCATGCATACTGCCCGGCGCCGGTAGGTGCGCCCGGCGGACATCCAGAACTTTACCGGCTGTGCTCTTCCGATGAAAATGAACGCGCCTTGGCGCGTATGCTTTTGGAGAAGACCTTCTCATGCGCGGCGGATCTCGGGGCGAAGATTGTTGTATTCCATGCCGGATATGCGAGCATGGATACTCTTTTCGGGAATCTTTTCACCACTGCGAGAAAGCTGCGCGTGAAGAGGGGGCGCATAGTGTATGACGCGTTCAGGCGTGAGTTCGATATCTTGCGTCCGAGCCTGGAAAAGAAGGGCTTAGTGCTTGCGTTGGAGAATCTGCCGAGTCTTGAGGGATTCCCGAATGTTTTTGAGGCGGAGGAATTGATGCGAGAGTTTGACGGAGCTCCGATCAGGCTTTGGTTCGACACCGGGCATGCGCTTGTTTGCGAGACCAACGGATGGAGCGGCGACAGCGTGCACATGGCGGCGAAACTGGCACCTTGGATTTGCGGGATGCATCTGAATGACGTGAAAGGGCCGTTTGACGATCACGGTGAACCGGGTTGGGGGAACGTGGACTACGCCGGACTTACTTTTCTTGCAAAACGCGATGTTCTTCGGGTGTTTGAGCCGTCTTCCTCCGTTTCACCTGAAGATCTTCGCAATTCACTTGCCTACATCCGCAACATGTGGAGCGGATGTGAGTCGTGGGGCAGATGATTCTCAGAAAATTGCTTGTGATCACAAGGAAGAATCGACATGAAAAAAGACATAAAGATAATTTCTCTCGATCTGGACGGAACTCTTCTTGATTCCCAGAAGCGTCTCAGCGAAGGCAACCGCGCCGCTCTTGAAGAGGCCGCTGCAAAGGG
>JAGBFY010000354.1 GCA_017936245.1 Kiritimatiellia bacterium | reverse complement strand
GCTCCCCAATAGCCCACGCGGTTCTTCTGTGCGAATTGGAAGGTTACGGTCTTCCCTGCTGCTTCGGTTACGCGGAACGCCCAATAGAACCACAGACCGGAATCGCGGAGATCCTGCTTTAGACGGACAGTATCGCCTTCAATCTTCTCTATGACGGCATTTCCGGCAGGAAGCTCGGTATCGACAGTCCACCCGCCTTTTCCGGCGGACTGTTCACACTCGACAAGCAAACCGGCATTGGCAACAGCCGCCGAAATCGCAAACGCAAAAAGCAGAACTTTTTTCATGGAAGCCAGCATTATCATTTTTTTCATTTTTACTTGTCTTTCTTTAGACACCAATTATTCCAAATGAAAACTGCTTTTATTCTACCACACAACAAAAACCTTCTGTTGGCTCTTCCCCTCCGACGCGAATTCAGAATCCCGGAAGCGCAAGCTGTCCGGCGACCGTCACCTTGCGGCCTCTGTCCAGCGTGGGGTCGGAAGTGTCGTACACAACGAACTTAAACCCCTGAAAGCGCTTCACGAGCTCTTCCTTGATGTAGTCGGAAACGGCTCGCACATTGCCGGCATCGTCATCGGAGAAACCGACAGATACGGACCTGCCAAGTCCGCCCGTACGCTTGAGCACATGGAACACATGCTCCACGAAATCGCGTATTGCAAATTCCTTGGCAAGCTCCGGACGTTCACTTCCCGAAGCCAACTCATAGCGCCCACCAAAATCGTCATCGGACTTCATCTGCTCGAAGAAGCCGGGGTTCGTCACGGCATGGTAACGGCACATGGAAAGGTAGTAGTCCAATTCCTCCTCATCCGTACCGAAATCCGTCATCTTGTCCAGCCACCAGCGATATCCGCGAAGGGAACGCATCATCGCAGTACGTTCATCAGGGGTAAGCACCTCGTCGATGAATATCTTCACAGCCTCGCGAAGCGTTTCGGACTCGTGTCCCCGTGCCGTGACGATTGCGAAGATGCGCCCTTCACGCAACGTCTTGCGCAATGTCTCGAAACTCGGCCCAGGCTTCTCACCCGCTTTCACGCGGGCAAGTGCCGCCCTTGTGTCGCGGATGAAGGAAAGGTCTCCCGAATCATCCACAACATCCTGAAACTCACGGAAAGCCTCAGCTCTTCCGCCCGGAGGCATCCTGTATCTCGGATCCGTCCGGACAAGCGCAAACACGCTCGTCGACACCTCCACCGGATACCAATCGCCGTTGCCGTCCTGCTGTTCAAGATGGATCTTCGTCGGCATATGGAGGATGTTGTCGTCCCAATCGAAGATGTAGAACTTGAAGTCGCGCGTTGCGACATCGTAGTTCACGTCAGAACGGTATATCTCCGGAACTTCAGCCATCACTCCCCCATCTTCACCGACACGGTCTCAACCATAACGCCGCGTTCGTCCACAAGCGGACGGCCAGAAGAATCCAAAAGCCAAGTCGCAGTCCCGTCCGGACGGATCACTCCGGTCACGCCGGAATTGCCGACACGCACCACGGGAAGTCCCGTCTCAACCGCCCTCATAACAGCCTGTGCCGCATGAGCCTCAGCCTCGGAGCTGTCCGAAAACCAACTGTCGTTCGTCACAAGCACGATCATGTCCGCACCCATGTTCTTCGCCTTGGCGGCAAGACGCGGATCAGTATCCTCGTAGCAGATGAGCGGTGCGACCTTCACCTTGCGCCCATCGGTCGTTTCAAGCGTGAAAAGCTTCGGTTCGCCGGAATAGAGGGAAACCCCTATTGGAGAAAGCTTTTGTAGCGGCGGGAAGGTCTTGTCAAACGGAATATACTCCCCGAACGGAACAAGATGCTGCTTGTGATACACGTCAACGGGGCCGGGTGCGGTCTTGCCGTCACGCGAATAGAGCGCGACAGCGTTATAGGTGCGGTTTGAAACCACGTCGTCTCCACCGGCTATCATATACCGGGCGCCAGAACGAGCAAGCAGTTCGCGAGCCGCATCCTGCGCACGGAACGAACGGACAGCACTGAACTCCGCCATCGCAGACTCAGCCATCACAATAATATCAGGCTTCACAGCAGACACGGAATCCAACAGTTTCCCGAACGCTTCGAGGGCGTTCTCTCTAGGGCCCGGCTTGAAGCAGCAAGGGGCATTGCGCTGGACAAGCGCCACACGGAGATAGACAGGAGATGCCGAGCGGGCGGATGCCTCCTCGCGGACGATCCGGTTTCCTACACTCAGACATGCAAGAATGGCAAGGAGAGGAAGACCAGTCTGGGCAATTTGCGCAATACGCCGACCAGCCCCGGGGACATCCCATCCCGCCACAGGAGCGAACACACGGATGAGCATAGTGGCGAACACGCCGTTAAGAAGGATTACGAGCGCGGACACGAGGTACACACCGCCGAAACGTGCAGGAGTTGCGAATGACGGCATTCCTGCAAACGCCGTCCCCAAGTAATTCCACGCAAAGCCGCTGAACAATGTGGCACGGAAATATTCAAGGATCGTCCAGATTGCGGCTTCAGCAAAGATGCACACAACCGCAGGAAGCCACACGACCCTACTGCGCTTGCGCCAGATGGACGACGCAAGCCATCCGTAGGCAGCAAAATAGAGTGCGCAATATGCCGCAAGCGCAAACCATCCAAGAACGACAAGCGGCCAAGGGCCGTTGTTCTTTATGATCGCAGGCATCCATGAAAGCGAGAGAATCCAATAGACGAGTCCGCACAGGAAAAATGCCACGGCTGACCTGCGCGGTGCACACACGCGCGACAGCACAATCATCGGCGTCAACGCGACAAGTATGCTGAACGTCTCAGAATGGGGAGGAAACGCGGCCCAAAGGAGCAATGCCGAAAAGACGGCGGCCGCCCCGCACATGAGGTTGCGTTTCCAGACCGGCAAAGTCACGACTGCGACACCTTCAGCAGGAAGTGGTTCTTCTTTCCGCTCCTGAGAACCGCAATGCGACCTCCGACAAGATCACCTTCCTCAAACACACGCCTGTCATCGACCTTTGCGCCGTTGAGCGAAAGTCCGCCCTGCTGAGCCATGCGACGCGCCTCACCGTTGGACTTGAACATTCCGGCCTTTGCCGCAATCATGAACACAGGCTGCCCGACGCACTCGGCCTTGGCGACCTCGGCGGACTTGACGTCCTTGAAAATCGTCTCGAGCTCGTCAGCCGTCTTGCCTTCGATGGAACCGCCGAAAAGCGTCTGGGTGGCGCCCAGCGCGGTCTTGAGACCAGCCTCTCCATGTACAAGAAGCGTAATTTCCTCAGCAAGAGCCTTCTGCGGGATGCGAGCCTCGGGATTGGCCTTCATCTGTTCTTCAAGGGCTGCGATCTCTTCGAGAGATTTGAGCGAGAACACCTTCAGATAGCGGATCACATCCGCATCAGCCGCACGCAGGAAGTACTGGTACCAGTCATAGACCGATGTCATGGAAGCATCCATGAAGAGCGCGTTGCCTTCGGACTTGCCGAACTTCTTGCCGGTAGCGTCGAGAAGCAGAGGGAACGTGAGGCCGTAGGCGGTCTTCCCGCGCATGCGGTGCACGAGATCCGTGCCTGCGGTTATATTGCCCCACTGGTCTGCACCGCCGACTTCCATCGTGCAGCCGTACTTGTCGTAAAGATGCAGGAAGTCGTTGCCCTGAAGGATCTGGTAGGAGAACTCCGTGAAGGTGAGAGCTCCGTCGGAAGCTTCAAGACGCTTCTTGACCGACTCTTTCGCAAGCATCTGCGGAACACGGAAATTGACTGCGATGTCACGCAGGAACGCAATCGCGGAAAGGCCGGAATACCACTCGTAGTTGTCCACCATGAGATC
>JAGBFY010000353.1 GCA_017936245.1 Kiritimatiellia bacterium | reverse complement strand
GCTGCTGCGGTAGTGCAGGAACCCCGATGTCACTTCCTCTCATATTCCCTTAAGGCATTAAGGCATGATATAATAAAGCATAAAAAAAGAGGAGTAAATGGACGAAAAAATGACCAGTGCTAAAGAGGCTGTGCGCGAGCTAACGCTGGCGCTGATGTTTTTGACGAGATTTAGGACAAGGAGAAAGAAGGGACAGGAGGAACCTTGGAGCGCATGGAAGGGGTATGATTTTGATGCGGTGGATGAGTTGATGGAGACGGATTTCATTCGCGGATCTGTCGACCAACGGGGTCCGAAGAGTGCTGATGTGCCTTGGAAACCCCATCGCCTCTCCGCTTGCGTGGCCTTCATGGGAATACGGTCCGTCCGGCTCGCCCGAAGCGCTCCGCCGCCGCTCGGATACGGTCGTGCGCAATGTCCGTGCCGCGGCGAGACTCTACACCGGGTGCAACGAGATTTTTATGCAGAACCAAACGCCTTTATATAGTCTATGCCGTTAGTTTTCTTGGATGCCCGTAGCGAAAATACATATATGAGAGTATATGCGCAATGCTCGAATGTAAGAAATTCCCCATATCCTTGCATAAATCGCTCGGTGCGCCCGATGAAAATCCTTTCGAGAATATTGTCTTTGAACGGTTCAGTATTAATGGTAAAATTGTTGACTGGAGCGAATTTTCTTTCAAAACCAATGCTCCGGTTCGGTTGAGGGATGAAAAGTGAAAAGAATTTATACAACAGTTTTTGCCGCGCTTACGGTGTTTTGTCCGGCGCTCGGCGCGCCGACGCAGAGCGACGCGGAGCGGATGAAGTCGGGCATGATGAATCCCGGAGCCGATCTTCGGACGGCGGACCGGTCTGGCGGAGGGACATTCAAGGTTCTCGTTTACGGGAACTCGATTGCGCTTCACGGGCCGAAACCCGACATCGGCTGGACGAACAACTGGGGAATGGCGGCAAGCGCCCGGGAGAATGATTTCGCGCACCTTGTCGCCGCCGGGCTTGAAAAGAAGCGGGGCAGCAAGGCAGATCTGCGCATCCGCAATCTTGCCGCGCTTGAACGCAACTTCACCACCAATATCGCGACCGTCGCTCAGATTTCAGCCGATGTGAAGTGGGAGCCGGATTATGTGGTCATCGCCATCGGGGAGAACGTTCCCAACCTGACGGCGTCCACCAAAGAGGCGTACCGCAAGTTTCTCGCCGACATCGGGCGTCCATTTGCGTCTTTACCCAAGAGGCCGAAAATCGTACTGCGCTCTCCGTTCTGGCAAAGTTCGGTAAAGGCGGACTGCACGAAAAAGGCGGCGGCGGATATCGGGGCCGTCTATGTTTATGCGGGAGCGTTGGGGCCTGATCCTGAAAACAGGGCGCTCGGCCGGTTTTGGCATGACGGCGTCGCGAATCACCCGGGCGATCTCGGCATGCGGCGGCTTGCCGACCTGATTCTGAAGGGGTTCGAAAATGAAGAATAGCTGTAAAATCATCATGGCGGTCCTCGCCTTCGGCGCGGCGGCGCAGTGCGGCGCAGGGGAGTTCACGGCGCGTTTCGCCGGTCAACAGCTTCGCGTCCATCCGGCGCGGGTGTCGGCGTTTCCGATGAATCAGGTCTGGGATATGAAGGGTCAGAGCTTATTGATACAGTAAAATTGATACAGTAGCCGAGTTTTTGGTATAATGTCCACATGAGAAAGAACAGGGTGATCGAGCAGAACAGGTTCTATCACCTTGTCAGCCAGCTTACGCACCGTGCGTTCTTCCTCGACGACGAGGAGAAGGACCGCGCGGTTGCGCTGATGCGTCGCGTAGAGGAGTTCAGTGGCGTTGTCGTGCTGGCCTACGCGTTCATGTCGAACCATTTCCACATCTTCATCTACGTGCCCAGTGCGGAGGAGATCGGCGAAGGGGAGATTCTGCGCCGCATACGCGTTCTCTACCGTGACGCGTCGCTCTCGCAGGTCGTCGCGACGTGGAACAGGCTCAAGACCGAGGAACAGGAGCTTTTCAAACGCGCGCGTCCGACGAAGAAGTATGTTTCGCGTTTCGAGGCGTACAAGTCCTCGTTTCTCCGCAGGATGTGGAGCTCGGCGGAGTTCATGCGGACGTTCAAGCAGCATTTCACGATGTCCTTCAACGGGCGCCGTGAGCACAGCGGGACGATGTTCGAAGGGCGGTACCACGAGCGGAACCACCCGGCGGAGAGGCCGACGATGTGGCGGACGTCCGCGTACATTGACATCAATGCGTGGGAGGCGGGAATCGCGGAGCGGCCCGAGGACTACCGCTGGTGCAGCTTCGCCGCTGCGGCGCAAGGCGACAGGAAGGCCCGGGCCGGGTACGCCTTCATGTACGGCGGCGGGGAATGGCGCGTGATCGGGGAGTGCCACGAGCAGTCGATGCAAGAGGCGATGGGCGAGGTGCTGAAGGCGCGTGAGGCGCAAAAGCGCGTTTCGCTCGGTCGTAGAAATCACGTTCGCCGGGAGCGACGGTTTCGCGACATACATGCCCCGTCACACTTTCTTCGGCTATCGCTATATCAGCGTCACGGCAAGCGATGACGTGGAAATAAAAAGCGTCGTCTCGATACCTGTCACTTCGATCGGCAGGGAGCATGAGCTCGGCGAGATCGAGACCGGCGTCGCGGCGCTCAACCGGTTGATCGCGAACGTCTACTGGGGGCAGCTTTCAAACTACCTTTCCGTGCCCACCGACTGCCCTCAGCGCAACGAACGTCTCGGATGGACGGCGGACACGCAGGTTTTCGCCGAAGCCGGCGCGTTCAATGCCGATACGGCGGCGTTTCTGAGAAAATGGATGCGTGACGTCGTCGACACCCAGCATCCGCGCGTCGGTTTCGCGTCGGTTTCGCCGTCGGGGACCTTCGGCGGTTCGCTCATGCGCTTCGGCTGGGCGGACGCGGGGATTATCGTCCCCTACCGAATATGGGTGCATTTCGGAGACGAGACCATAGTCCGGGAGAACTGGCAGGCCATGAAAAAATACATGGCGCGGGTGAACGAAACGAAATACGACATGGAGGCGATAAAGGAAGAGTGCCGCAATTCCCAATACGGTGACTGGCTGAGCTACGAGGCGCTGGAATC
>JAGBFY010000352.1 GCA_017936245.1 Kiritimatiellia bacterium | reverse complement strand
CTACGGTGGACTCGAATGGACAGGCGCCTGGAAACAGTCTGATTACAATGACAAAGCGACAAGATCGCGCAGATTGATGATCATGGGGACCAACAGGAACGAGTGCGTGATGAGCGGCATAATCAAGGATGCAATCGATGACAACATTCTTTACCCCATAAACATCATAAAGCGCGGTTCTGGAACGTGGCGCATGGCGCATAACGGCAATCGTACCGGTGGAGGCGTGTTTGTCGTGGAAGAGGGGACGTTGAGATACGATTCAATTGCGGAGCGCGGAGAACCGAGCGCTCTTGGGGCATCGGACAATCTGACGAATCCTGCAGACCCTGACTGGAGAGGAGGGCGTGACATAGAAGACCACCGCGTGCCATATGCGTTTCTGCTCGGATCGGCAAGGTATGATACTGCCACAATGGAATTCACCGGACCGGATGGCGGTGTGTGTTCGACGCGCCCTGTTGCGGTGAAAGGCAAAGGACGGTTCAAGGTTTCCGGTTCGGGATCCTATTCGTTCTGTGGTTTTTCATCGGTAGTGGCCGATTCGAAACTCATTCTCGACACCGACCGTACGGACGGATTGATATGGATCGGGAATATATCCGATGGAGTCGCTCCGCTCAAGGTGTCGAAGGAAGGAGCTGGAGAAATCAAGATTCAGTGCGGAATGGCCTTTACTGGAACTCTTGGCGTAAGCGCCGGAACGCTTACGATATGCGGCACCAACCGTCCATACGGCTGGTTTCGCTGGATCGTAAAGGAAAAGGGCATCTTCTGCGACAGGTACAAAGAAATCGCCGCTACCGACTGGCCTAATGTTCCCGATCTGAAAATGGAGGAATTCGCGCTTTTTGATGCGGAAGGCAAGCGCATAGACAAGGACCTGTCCTATCATTCCGGGCCGTCTGCCATTTATTCGATGCCTTGTGGGAGCGTTGCCGAGGAGAATGGATCCATTTATGAAACACATGGGCCTAATGGCGTTGTCGAACGTTCGAAAATAGCCACTCTTTTTGATGGGGGCGCCGGATCCAGAAGCGGAGTATGGGGAGGTGTCAATATACGTGCATCGGTATGGCCGTTCTGCCGTCCGGACACTCCAAAGTATTGGTTCAAGCTTGTCGAAAGATTGCCAGAGAACTCCAACCCTGCGGCTTCGTTTGACATGGCGTTTTTCTATGGTGCCGAATCTTCGAACAGCGGCATGGTGGCGCGGGCGGCTACTGCGGTCGCCATTGAAGGCAGTGTGGACGGTGTGAACTGGGAGTTGGCTGCAGATAACAATAGTCTTGAAATCCCCGAGGAGTCCGTGCGCTGGTACGCGAACCAGGATGCCGGTTTGGTGTCGGTATCCGGCAGCAACTATACGCTCAAGGATCATGTCGGATTTCCGATGCGCGGGTTCTCCACGAACGGCGTGGCGTCTCTGGATATGCCAGTCAAGGTGGCTCAGGGAGCGACGCTGCGTTCGGAAGGGAATGTGCTTTTGCATTCGCTGGTCCTCTCCAAGGCCGGCAACGGCACGATTGAGGGATTCGCGATTCCGGAGGAAGGTTCTCTCGCCGTTGAAGGAGAGGGAATGGGAAGCGGTGTCCAGTCGATCCCTGTCGATTTCAAGAATTGCACCGGGCTCAAGAACATTGAGAAATGGAATCTGACCGTCAATGGCGGTTCGGCAAGGGCGCGGAATATCCGCGTGTCAGATGACGGTGCCATCGAGCTGGTTCCGCCCGGCCTTGTGATTGTGCTTAAGTGATATATTCTAGGAGTTGACATGTTCAGGTTGCTTTTGTGCGCAATGTCGTCGATCGCACTGTCTCTGGCGGCGGCTGGAGATGATGCGGCGTCGATAAAATTCGATTTCTACAAGCCTCCGAAGTACGGATTTTTCAATCAGACCTGGAGGTACGGCGGCACCTGCAGGGTGGAGCGGATCGTCTATGACCTGAAGAGACCTTACCGTCGCAAGATGGCGGTGCGCATGACAGATGCCACGGGGCAGACATTCCATAAAGACATCGCCCAGTATTCGCAGGCGTGGATCCGTCATGAAGTGGCCGTCGAGGGTCGCTGGACTCTTCACTTCGGCGGCGCGAAGGACGGAACAGTCCACCATCCGATTCGTGATTTCCAGGTTTTGGTGCTGGGAGGAAAGGACGGCACGATATCCGGTGAGGCGTTGGTGAAGAACGTTGAGTTTCGAGAGGCGCCGCCGCATCCCGCGCCTGTTCTCAAGATCTCCGCGAAGGTGGAGAGTCCTGTGCCGCCGGAAAAACTCAATCTTGAGGTCAAGACTCCGGACGGCGCCTTCTCCGGCGGCAGAATCGACGTGTGCTGGACGGATTGGGACGGCGGTGTAATTTCGGAAAAAACGGCGACGGTTCCGCCTGTGCAGTCCGGTGGCGTGTGGAGGGCTTCGCTCCCGTATCCTCCTCCGCCGGAAGGGCGCAACGCGGTTTTCTGCAATGCAACGTTCTCGCATTCCGGACGAGCCTTCGAGTATGAAGCTCCGGCGTGGACAGCCCCTATTTCGCCTCTTCGCCTTCCGCACGTGGCGAGGCCTGAACTTCCGTGGGGCACAGGCATCTACCTGCATCGCTGGGGATGGAGCGAAAAATCGTTCAGGCAGATGGAGAAGCTTGCGGCCGCGGCGAAGGATGCGGGCATAAAGTGGCTGCGAGAGCAGATGGTGTGGAAGTATGTGGAGAAAAACGGCAAGGCGGATTTCTCGAACTATGACCGCACAATGGACATTTGCGAGTCCAACAGACTGTCGGTATGCATGTTGTTCAGCATGGTGGTCAAGGGACTCGAAAAGACCGACGCCGATTTCCCCGAACGGTATTGCGATGCGCTGCGCAAGGCGGTGCGCCGCTACCGTGGGCGGATTGCGGCATGGGAGATATGCAACGAGCCCAACCTTCCCTGGCCGATGGATCCCCGTTGGGCGGCAAACTACCGGCGCCTGCTTAAGATGGCGACGCAGGTGATCCGGGGTGAGGATCCGTCCGCCCGATCGGTAGGCTGTTCGGCTTCCGGTTTGGGTGTGGGATTTGTCGGCAGTCTTGCAGATGAAACTTTCGATGATGTGTCTATCCATCCGTACAGACGTTTTGTTGACGATCGTGAGTTCCTCGATGATCTTGCCGCGCTGTGGAAGGCGGGACGCCGTCGCGACATCTGGATGACGGAGATTGGATGGGATTGCTTCCCGGGGTATATGCGGAAAAACGCTCCCGATCATTTGGTGTCCATGCATGAATTTGCGTCACTCATGGCGCGTTCCCACATGGTTGCCGCATCCGCCGACGGCGTGAAGGCGGTTTTCGGCTACGACTTTGTCGATGACGGAATACTTGCCGCCGGCTATGAATATCATATGGGCGTGCTGTATTCCAATATCACTGCAAAGCCGGCCTACCGGGCTATAGCAAAGACGTTCCGCCATTTTGATGCAGGGCGTCCGGATATCGACGTCCGCAAAGACGGCGTGCGGGTGTTCCGGATGGGTGGCCGTTGCGCGGTCTGGACGGCTGGGACGGAACCGCGTGCAGTGGCCGTTCGCCGCAAGGTGCGTGTGACAAACCTGATGGACG
>JAGBFY010000351.1 GCA_017936245.1 Kiritimatiellia bacterium | reverse complement strand
CTCCCATGTGCGTAGTCAATTGCACTTTCGGGCCCAATACGTGCGTGTATGGCGGTGCGGTAACCTACAAGGGGTGTCTTTTCCTCTCGGTAACCGCCAAGGAAAATATCGTCAGCGCAGGTTCGGTATTGGAAAATTGCGCCTATGTGCTCGGCGGCAGCCTGGCTACGATGATCGTAGAAGGGAAAGTTACCACATCCGGATGTTTTGCCGGAAATGATGCGGCAGCGCTGGGGGTGGACGAGAATTATGTGCCGGTGCGCGGCAGCGTTCTGATCGACAATGGTCCGGCGCAATTCGGCATGTCGACATTCGCAGGGCTGGACAACCGTGCATTCCAGCGCGTATATAACGGCAGACTCGATATAGGTGCCTGCGAATACGATTGGCGCAGAGATTATTGCGCCCGTCTTGGGTGTGGGGGCGCCAAAATGACGTACGTTTCGCCTGAGGTTGAAGATGCAGAAAGCTATCTTTCTATCCCCAGCGGCGCTCGCATCGATTTTGCGTGGGGAGCAACACGCAAAGGAACAGGCAAGTTCACAGCCGATGTGTCAGGCGATGGTATGCTCTCGATGGATCTAGATGGTGCTCGCGCTTGCGAAATTGCCGCGGTCGATGGTATTGTCGACTTTAAGTTTATGCTCAATGGCGGCAACTTGCAGTCGTTCGCATTCGAAGGCGAGGGCGAAGGGCGTTTGCGCTCGCTTGGCTTGGGCGGCTTGAGGATAATAATTCGGTGATATCCATTTTGCGGGTGACGAAGTCATCTACGGAAGATTCTTCTGTAGATGATGATTTGCCTTTACGATTTGACTCACTTGATTGTATAACTGCGCCATTCGTTGTATGGCGGCTGTTTGCTTGAATCATCGAAGGGCTTTTGGTACAATACGCGGAAATTTCACGAAAGGTTTAAACTAATGAAAATTGCCATCGGTGCCGATCACGGCGGATTTGAACTCAAGGCCAGGATCATGGCCGCATTCAAGGATTGCAAGGATTACGGTTGCTTCGATCCCGAGGCCTGCGACTATCCCGACTACGCTGACGATGTCGCGATGGCGGTCGCGAAGGGCGATGCCGACTTTGGCGTGCTCATCTGCCGTACAGGTATTGGCATGTCGATGGCGGCAAACCGATTCCAGGGCATCCGTGCAGCGCTTTGCCGCACCGTGGCGGAGGCGGAGATCGCCCGTAGGCACAATGGAGCGAACATCCTCTGCATCGGAGCGGATGAGACGGAGGACAAGGTCGCTTATGATATGCTGAACGCCTTCATGTCCGCACAGGTAGATGAAGCAACGCGCCATGTCGTCCGCCGTGGCAAGCTTGAGCGTGCGAAGCGTCTTTCCGATTTCTCGCTCCTTGCAAAGGAGGATGCCGAGGTCTGGGCGGCGATCAAGGATCAGGTTGAGCAGGAAGATACCGAGATCAACCTCATCGCGTCCGAGAACACATCTTCTCGCGCGGTGCGTCTCGCAGCCGGAAGCGTACTCATGAACAAGTACGCTGAAGGCTATCCGGGCAAGCGCTGGTACTCCGGCTGCCTTCCTGTGGACGCCGCCGAGGAACTCGCCCGCAAGCGCGCATGCGAGCTTTTTGGCGCCGATCACGCAAACGTCCAGCCGCATTGCGGCAGCGCGGCGAACATGGCGGTTTATCTCGCCACGATCAAGCCGGGCGACACGATTCTCTCCCTCTCGCTCGATCAGGGCGGTCACCTCTCCCATGGCTCGCCCGTGAACTTCTCCGGCAAGCTCTACAACATCGTTCCCTACACGGTGAACCGTGAGACCGAGTGCCTCGACTATGATGCGCTTGAACAGCAGGCGATGGAAGTCAAGCCGAAGATCCTTCTCGCCGGTGCGAGCGCCTATCCGCGCACGATCGACTTCAAGCGCATCCGCGAAATCTGCGACAAGTGCGGCGCAATCATGCTTGTGGACATGGCTCACATTGCCGGTCTCGTCGCCGGTGGTGCTCACGAGTCGCCTGTTCCGTACGCCGATTTCGTCACCTCCACCACGCACAAGACCCTTCGCGGACCTCGCGGCGGTCTCGTGCTCTGCAAGGAGCAGTACGCAAAGGCTCTTGATTCCGCGGTGTTCCCGGGAATGCAGGGTGGTCCGCTCGAGAACATCATCGCGGCAAAGGCGATCTGCTTCCGCGAGTGGATGCAGCCTGAGATGAAGGAATACGCCGCTCAGGTCGTCAAGAACTGCAAGGCTATGTGCAAGGCTGTTCAGGATCGCGGCTTCCGCATCGTGAGCGGCGGCACCGACAACCATCTCTTCCTTGTCGATGTCAAGCAGAAGGGCATGACCGGCAAGGACGCCGCCGCCGCGCTCGACAACGCCGGCATCGTGGTGAACAAGAACACGATTCCCTACGATACGGAGTCTCCCTTCAAGACGAGCGGCATCCGCGTCGGAACCGCGTCCATCACGACGCGTGGCGTGAAGGAGGCTGAGGCCGCCAAGATCGGCGGCTGGATCGCCGATATCCTTTCTGACATCACAAACGTCGAACTCCAGCAGAAGATCAAGGCGGAAGCCGCCAAGCTCGTCGCTGGATTCCCGGTTCCGTGACGGTAGGGCTCGTCAGTCTCGGGTGCGCCAAGAACGCGGCCGATCTAGAGGTGCGTCTTGGGCGCATGCTCTCGGAGGGGTGGACTCTTTCGTCCACCCCTGACCATTGCGATACGCTTGTCGTAAACACCTGCGCATTCATCGAGTCCGCCCGCGAAGAGGCGGAACGTGAGATACGCAGGGCGCTTTCTCTCAAGCGCAAGGGCAATGTGAAGCGTGTTGTCGTCGCCGGTTGCTATCCGGAACGCTACCCTGAACGCATTTCCCTTTTCAAGGGCGTCGATTCGTGGGAAGGTGTTCCCAAGAAGTTTGGCTGCCAGCGAATTCCGGGCCTTCGTCTTTCCGGGAAGGCGTTCGCCTACCTCAAGATAGCAGAAGGGTGCGCCCATCGCTGCGCGTATTGTGCAATTCCCGCAATCCGCGGAAAGTACCGTTCGCGTCCGATGAACGCGATACTGAAGGAGGCGCGGGATTTTGTCCGTACCGGAGTTCGCGAGCTGAACATAATTGCGCAGGATCCTATGCTTTACGGAGTGGACTTCAATCATCAGCCCGGAAAGCCTAAGGTCAATCTTGTAACGCTGTTGAAGGCTTTGGACAGGATTCGCGGCGATTTTGTGGTGCGTGTGCTGTATTCCTATCCAAACGAGATAACTGACAAGTTTCTTGAATGGATGCGCACGAGCCCGAAGGCTGTGAAGCATGTGGATGTTCCGCTTCAGCATACAGATCCGGATGTGCTTAGGGCGATGGCTCGCGGAAGCGCAATCAAGGCCACGCAGGAGGCGGCAGAACGCATCCGCGCCGCAGTGCCGGGCGTTACGCTTCGAACGACCGTAATGACCGGCTTCCCGGGTGAGACGGCGGCAAGCTTTGCGCGGATGCTGTCGGACGTGAAGCGCATGCAGTTCGACCATCTCGGAGTGTTTGCGTACTCGCCGGAAGAGGAAACGCCTGGAGCCACGATGAAGGGGCGGCCTTCGATGAAGGTGGCGCAGTCGCGTGCGCTCAAGATAATGGCGGCGCAGAAGAAGATTTGGGACAAAAAGGCAAAGTCCATGCTTGGGGCGGAGCTTCCGGCGCTGGTTGTGTCGCCGGGTGTTGCGCGTCTCGAAAGCCAGGCGCCGGATGTCGATGGAGTTGTGCGGCTTGATGCCGACGATGCTGCAATCGCACCTGTCGGCGAATTCGTGCTTGTGCGCCTTCTTGAGGTCAGCGATTACGATTTTATCGGCGAACTTGTCTGATCCCCCAGAGGGACAAAAAAAGAAAAGGATAAAGGTGTTTTGGGCAGCCCGTTATTGCGGTGTAATTTGGTGTTTGGTATAATGTTTGCCAAATGAAACCGATAGCGACAGATACTGCAGACTTCCCTTCTTTGAGGAAAGATGGATGCATCTATGTGGATAAGACGATGTATATGCATCGCCTTATCTCCACAAAGGGTTCTAAATTGGTCTTCGTCTCGCGGCCTCGCCGTTTCGGGAAGTCGCTTACGATTTCTGCGCTTAAGGCCATTTTTCAGGGGAGGCGCGAATTTTTTGAGGGGCTTGCGATTGATAAGACGGATTGGGCATGGGAGAAGTATCCCGTTATTCACTTTGAGTTTAACGATGTCGCGACTGATAATCTTCAAGAGTTCGAGAAGGATTTTGCCGCACATATTAAGAAGCGGCTTTCCGATGTCGGATATGCGTATGACGTTTCAAATTCAGTGCAGTACAATTTTGGCGAGGCAATTGAGCAACTTTCCGCCGCCAATGGCGGAAAGGGCGTAGTGATTCTCATCGACGAATATGACGCTCCCGTCGGGCATACGCTTGACAATATCGAAGTTGCTGAAGCTGTTCGAGCCCGCTTATCTGCTCTCTATTCGCAGATGAAGAACCGCACGGGTGACATCCGCTTTTTGCTGATGACGGGGGTTTCGAAGTTCACCAAGCTTTCCGTTTTTTCAGCGCTCAACAATATCGTCGATATTTCGCAGGACAATGAGTACGCCACGATGTTCGGCTATACTGAGGAAGAGCTTTCGGCGAACTTTGACGAGCATCTTCGCGATCATGCCGAAAAGATGGGTAAATCCTACGATGATTACCGAGCGCAGCTGAAAAAGTGGTATAACGGCTTTAGATTTGCGAAAAACATTCCGACCACGGTTTACAATCCGATTTCGGTTGCCTATACGCTATTTCGTAAAGAGCCTGGTTTTTCGGCCACGTGGTCGTCAACGGGACGGCCCTCGATGTTGATGAACTATTTGAAGCGCGAGGATATGCTTTATGTCAATCCCGATAGAATAGAGGATGTCGATTCTTCTGAGTTTGATGTTGCGGAATTGAGGCATCTCAAGCCGGTTGCCATGCTGTTTCAGGCGGGATATTTGACAATAAAAGATTACAATTCCATTACGGAATCGTATACGCTCGGAGTTCCGGATGAAGAGGTGCGCCGTGATCTTTGTACATTGATGACAGGTGTTGCGGCGAATGAAACGATGGCGTGGGCGGGGTCACTCGGCAAGAAACTGCTGGGCGCGAAGTGGGATGTTGTTTTCAACGGGCTGAAATCGCTTTATGCGGCGATGGCATACGGCTCGAAAGAGGCGAGTGTCCATGAGAATTCCTACGGTCGCTGTCTTTCATTCCTCCTTGCAAGTTGTGGCTTCGATTTTACGATGGAGGCAGTGCAGGCTAATGGGCGAGCGGACATAATAGCAAAGCATCCGGCGATGGTCTGCATTTTTGAACTGAAGGTCGATGAGCCAGTTGACAAGGCGTTTAAGCAGATTCATGAGAAGGGGTATGCTGAACCTTATCGTGCCGAAACGCGTCCTGTGTGGCTCGTAGGCCTTTCCTTCAATTCCAAGACTCGAGAACTCGTTGATTTCGGAGTGGAGAAGTTTATCGCATAATTCTTACAGCGGCATGGGGACGGCATATCACTTGCCGTTGGAGCAAAGAAGGGTCTGTCCCCACGGAATTCCATGAGAATTCCTACGGTCGCTGTCTTTCAATCCTCCGTGCAGCTCGCCAAGCGTACCCCTAGTTGGAGGGTTGAATGTGAAAATTTTCATATTT
>JAGBFY010000350.1 GCA_017936245.1 Kiritimatiellia bacterium | reverse complement strand
ATGCCGCGCATCTGACCGGACTTCGCAACGATGCTCTTCCAATCCAGAGCAACCTCCACCCGGCGAGAGGCGCGATTGGGCAGGTCGAACGAGAAGCGCGCCTCCTTGCGTTTTTTCATATCCTTGTCATAGAGATAGAATACAAGTTTCGTATCCTCGCTTGAAAGGTTTGTCACATCCAGCGTAAGCCTGTCGAAGCGAGACCAGTCGTTGAGCGCCGGATCTGTCCAGCGGACGACCGCGAAACTGAAACCTTCCGCAGGGGCTTTCCCGCCAAGTGGTCCCATCCACAACGCCTTTGAACCAGATGTCGCACACATGTTCGTAACCATTGCGAAGCCCTGTTTTCCCGGAACAGGCGTATCCACGGCGACAGAGGACGGATTCTCGAAATCAAAGAGACTGACAGCCCCCTGTACAGCGGAGACAACCCCCAACACAGCAACAAACGACAAACTTTTCATCACAACAACCTTTTCTTTTTCTCTGTTATCTGACAATGACACGGCATCCGACAGGCTTGAACACCAGCGACACGCCGTTCTCGGACTGAACAAAAGTCCAACGGTCTGAAATGTCCTGCCCTTTCACGAAAGCCCAATCCACAGGCGATTTAAACCCTGCGCAACAGATCAGCACATATTCCACCCGCTCTTTAGGCAACGGCGAAGCGGATATGAAGTCGACATTCACCGTACACGCGGACGGCAGACCAAGTATCGCATCCGGCACCACAAGCGCACCGGAAACGGCATTTGACAGCGGATCCACGACAATGTTGAAGGCCTGTCCGCCCCCAACCTCTACAGTGCCGGAAAACGACGGGTCGAACTTCTGCCGTACATCCGCTTCAGCCACATACACAGTCCCAGTTCCGGAAACGGTCACATCCGACACATCCGCAAATCCCGAAGGCAGGCGGTTCATCCATTTCTTCATCAGATAGGCCTCGATACCCAGAACCGTTTCATCGGAAAGAGGCGTGGAATAGTAGAGCATTTCGCCTATGACCCCGGCCTTCCCGTCTTCATAGCTGAACTTTTCACTGTTCGCATAGTATTCTATGAAAGGCGCGTTGACCGGTGCTGTCGCCCGGACGGTGAAAACCTCGGTATTCTGCGAAAACCCTTTACTCTGATCCACCACCCTTCCGTTCAGACGGTTCTCGCCGTTGACGAAGGCGGCTGCGGTGCCTGACGGCCAGATTGGCGCGGAGGCGGAAGTTCTCGGTTTGATGTTGGAGCCCGATACGCTGTCCAGCAACGGCGAAGCATATTTGTTGAACGAGTCCTGCACCACAAAAACAGTGCGGGCCGGCATGTCCGCGAGATTTGCCGGAGTACCATTATTGAAACTGAAGTCTTCGGTGTAATTGAAAAACCGCAGATTGTTCCCGTCGGGGCTGAGGCTGGGAACATATGAATAGTATTGATTGAAATCCACCCATCCGCGCACAGGTCCGCCGTTCCTTGACATCTTTACCCATGCCGGAGCGCGTGTACCGGTACCGTAGGCAAACGGATGTCCGACCTCGTATGCGGAAGACCCCTTATCCCTGATGGCCTTTATCTCATTCTCAAAAACCGTGGCCGAGCCAAGGTCCTTTTTGCGCATAACAGTGGACTCGTCATCGGCATCCAACCAGAAAAGACGTCCTTCGGATGGAATTTCGCACTCGCTCATGACCCGCTTCCCCGACAGCAATTTGCCGCCGGCCATCTGTACCGATCCTGTACACATACCATGGAGCACAACAGTATCATTGTCTGTCTTGAGCACGGCTCCATCCAGCACGACGACATGGTTGGTCACCGTGGAAAGCTCCTTGTGGCGCATACGCGCCTCCGGTGAGTAGTTGGCCGAAAGTCCCCATTTCTCCGCCAGATAGATTTCCGCGTCGAGACGCTGAACCTCGGATATCGTTTCCCTGAAAAGGAGCAGTTCTCCATAGCACTGGCCGCCGTAATTTGACTCCTTTGCATAATTGTTCCATCCAAGCCCGTCGAAGGATTTGCCGTCCATGCTGATGGTGATGATCTGCCATTTCCCGTTGAGCACATTCCGGGCTTGCGGGTCGATCTGCACACCATCAACCCATATGCTGTGATGTTCGTTTGTCGTTATGCCATGTTCTATGGTCGTTCCTGTCCGTCCAAAGGAGCCGCTGCCCGTGCCGATGATCGCATTGCCGCCACCGTACTGACTTCCGAACACCATTATCGCCATCTGGATCGGAGTTGCCGCCCTGTCCTTGTGACCAGACGCCGGTGAAAACGGAAGACGGCGCGACCGATCGGACGGAAGCGCAAGATAGCCCATATTCCCGGATGCCCCGGCATTATTCATCCGGCAGCCATACACGTAATCATACAATTGGGGATCTGAAGGATTAAACAGACGACGGTTCCAGAGCGAAATCGGGGCATCGGGGAAACGCCAGTCCACCACATGATCTACCAAAGGAAAACCTTGATAGCTATAGTCGGTGTAATTATCCATCGCTCCTTCACCTGTTTCTCCCGGACTGGTACACACATCAACCCGCGAGAAATCAAACCAATATGTCACCGACTCCGCGAACTGACGCTGCGGACGTGCCAGATCGAACGTTCCGCTGCCCGACAGTTCGACATTGCATCCATTGACTCCGGTGTCAACAGACACTTCGGATCCGGGCATGCCGACAATCGATGTGTCTGCAACAGCGGGTTCAATACTCGCAGAACCGGATGCGTTCGCATTCCCCAATGCCAATCTCACAAACGGCTTGAGTAGTGAAATTCTTCCGGAGAGATTCGAATTGTCACCCTCAAGCGTTACAGTGTGAGGTGCCGAGCTGTCATAGGAATCCATACCACCGACAATCTCGATCAGTCCGTATCCTGAGAGGTTTCCGGCCATTACACAGTCAGCCCAGTTCGAGAAAATCATCTTAGGCGTCTTTTCCTGAGTCCGATCAAACACTACGCTGTTATAGTTGGTATACGCAACAGCGGATTTGGGATAACTTATCATCTGCGGGAGATTTGCCGGATCGGACAGATCCGGCAGCGTACGCGTAGCGACAACGACACATCCGTTGCCTGATACGCGTATGGGCTTGGAGGCAGGGACGGCATTTGTATTGGCAAGTACGTACCGTCCTGCAGAGACCGTCACCTCATCGTCATCCGGAAACATATCCGATGACCCGCAAAGCCAAACTGTGCCGCTCTCCCCGACGCGCCACTTTGACTCCCGCGGAAAACTCAGCATGGTCGACGCCGAGCCAAATACAAATCCGGCACCGTCCTGAGATTCAAGCCTCATATTCTCGACATCGCATATAGGACTGCGCTGTTCATGCCC
>JAGBFY010000349.1 GCA_017936245.1 Kiritimatiellia bacterium | reverse complement strand
GTAGTTAATTCGACATCACGCGAGGCGGTGAAACTCGAGTGGATTATGGGGGATTTGCGCAGGTTCGAAGATGCCGGCAAGGGCAGATAGCGGAATTGGCTCTTTATTGGGATTCATTCCAAGCGACCAGGCAAGATACCCTGTAATCTCCTCTGCCTTGATTCCTGCTTCTCTGAAAGAAGATATGCGCGTATCGCCATGACGTTTCGCAAGACGCCGTCCGTCCGGTCCGACAACCAACGGCACATGGAAGAACTTAGGCTCCTTCAATCCTAAAGCACGATATAAAAGCAGTTGCTGCGGCGTCGCCGGGAGAAGGTCGTCTCCGCGCACCACTTCCGTCACCCCCATCGCCGCATCATCCACGACCACAGCAAGCGTATAGCCAGCCCCCTTCTCTTCCCGGGCAAGAGGGAAATCCCCAAGCTGCGCACGGACATCCATCGAGTACGCTCCGGCAAAGCCGTCATCAAACGCTATTCGAGCCTCGTCCGGAGTGCGGAAACGCCAGCACGGGATTCGCGTTGCCACGCCCTCAGCCGGTGACGGGTTCAAGAACCGACAGGCGTCGTTCCATGAACTGAAACGGTCACGGCACGTTCCGGAATAATGAAGCTGATCGCCTTCATGAGGAGCCGACTGGGCCGCCTCCACATCTCTACGCGAACACACACAGGGGTATGCAAGACCTTTTGAGCGAAGGGTTTCCAGCGCTTCTGCGTACAGCGAGATGCGTTCGCTCTGGACATACTCCTCATCCCAGTCAAAGCCAAGCCATTTGAGATCCTCGACCGCCTGCGCAGCCGCTCCCGTCTTGTGCTTGGGATGGTCTAGATCTTCCGTCCGAAGAATCACCTTGCCGCCCGACTGCCGCGCACGCAGCCAGGCGACCATGAACGTCCGCACATTTCCGAGGTGCAGCGCACCGGTGGGACTCGGGGCGAGCCGACCTACATAACCGCCGCTCATTTGCGGTTTTCGCGCTTCACAAAATCACGCATACGCTGGAATATTGCATACAGTGCAGGCACAAACACAATGCCCACAAACGTAGCAGCAAGCATTCCGCAACACGTGCAGATGCCGATCGCCTTCATGGCTCCTGCACCCGCACCGCTCGCAAACACGAGAGGCAGCACGCCGATGATGAAGCTCCACGCCGTCATCATCACGGCCCTGAATCGGAGATCTGCGCCGCGCACCGCTGCATCAATTACGGCACACCCGGATTCCCGCTCCTGCTTTGCGAACTCAACCATGAGAATGGCATTCTTTGCGGCAAGTCCGATCAGCATCACGCAACCGAGCTGGGCATATACGGAAAGAGCGGTGCCCGTAAGCCACAGACCGAAAAACGCCCCTGACAACGCAAACATGACGGAAAGCATTACCGACACCGGCATCGTCCAGCTTTCATACTGCGCCACAAGGAACAGATACGCGAAAATGAGCGCCGCCACCATAAGCCAGAAGAGACGGCCCTCGTTCTCCTTCTCCTGAAGCTGAACCGGGCCCCATTCGATTATGTAGCCCTTCGGAAGCGGCGTCTCCTCAATGAGCTTCATGATCAGAGAGGAAGGCACGCCCTCCTTCGGCATCACATCACACCATGCCGCCATCATTTTATTGTAGCTCATGGTCTCACGGGTGCCGCCGACATACTCCACCGATCCTATGGACGAAATCGGGACGGCATTCCCGTTTGCAGTGGGGATGCGAACCGCAAGAATGTCGGAGATGGATGTACGCTGGTCGGGATCGTTCTGCAGTTTCACCTCATACACACCGCCCTTGAGGTTGAAGTCGTTCACATAGAAAGATGCGAGCTGGTTCTGCAGCGTGGAGAACACCACCTTTGGAGTGAGACCGAGAAGCTCCGCCTTGCGACGGTCGAGCTTCAGCTCCAGCTGCGGAGTGGAGGCGGTGACGCCGTGCACCGCGCTTCTGACCAGCTTATTGGTACGAAGCGAATCAATCACACCGTCAGCCGCCTCCAGCAGTTCATACGGAGTTGCTCCATCTATTGCGCAGAGGTTGAATCCGACGCCGCTCGATCCGCCAAGGCCTCGGATCGCAGCGGGCTGCGTGAACACGTACTGTCCCGCATGAAGATCGGACACCATATCTTTCAACTTGTCCATGATTTTGTCAATGCGCAGATCCGGAGATTTTCTCTTGTCCCAGTGGTCGAGACGGAACCAGATGATCGCCTGATTTTCGCCTGAGCCCCAGAGATTGCTCTTGCCGCATGTGGACGATGTGGAGGCAATTCCCGGCATCTTCGCGGCACGCTCGTGTATCTCATCCACGATGGCGATAATGCGCTCCATGGACTGACCTTCAGAAAGGCGAATGTTAAGCCCGATGTAGCCGCGGTCTTCCTTAGGAAGAAACGCCGTAGGCACCTTCCCCGTGAAGTACCACAGCGCGGTCACGCAACCGGCAAAAAGCAGCAACGTAAGAATAGCGCGACGCACGAATACACCGACAAACTTTAGATAAGTCTTGCGGCTAGTCTCAAGAGTCCAGTTGAACGGCGCGAGAAGGATGCGACGCCTGTTGGGGTCCGGCTTCTTAAGAAGATATGCACACAGAACTGGCGACAGCACGATCGCGACGACCGTGGAAAGACATAGCGACACGCACATCGTAACAGCGAACTGCACGTACATCATGCCCACCATGCCGCCGTAGAACGCCAGCGGAAGATAACAGGCGAGAGTCACAAGCGTTGTCGCGATGATTGCGCCCGTGATCTGCGACATGGACTTCGCGGCCGCCTCTTTGGCGGAAAGACCCTCACGTTCCATCAGGGCCTGCGTATTTTCCACAACTACGATAGCATCGTCCACAAGCGACCCGATGACCAGAATCAACCCGAACATCGTAAGCACATTGATTGTGAAGCCCAGCATGTACATGAACGCGAACGTTCCGACAAGCGATACCGGGATCGCGATCGCCGGGACGAAAGTCGCCCGCACATCCTGCATGAAAAGATACGTGATTGCAACGACAAGCAGAAGCGCGACGATAAGAGTGACGAACGTCTCCTTCAGGAACACCTTCGTGAACGCGGTCGAATCGTCCGCAAGCACGCCCACCACTCCGGGCGGCATGCGCTTGATCCATTTGTCGATCTCCACCTTCACGCGCTCAGCCGTGGCGACGGCGTTGGCTTCGGGGGTCTTGTACACGGAAAGCGAGACGGCGGGATTCTCGTTGAACCTTGTGCGAACCGTATAGCCCCTGCATCCCAGCTCCACACGGGCAATATCCTTCACCCGCACCTGCGCACCGGTCTCGGGGTTGGTGCGAACGATTATGTCCTCGAACTCCTCCTTGGTGGCAAGACGCCCCTTGACGTTCAGCTTGAAGGTGAGGTACTTATTGGCGTATTCTCCGCCGATGGTGCCTGCCGCAGCCTGGATGTTCTGCGATTCAATAGCGGACTTGATCTCAGCTATCGAGATGTTGAGCCCCGCGAGCCTTATTGGATCGAGCCATATGCGCATCGAATACGTGCGGCCGCCGGTTTCCACAAGCGCGACGCCATCCATTCGGGAAATCGCATCCGCAACCTGTTTCTCCACAAAGTTGGAGAGTCCCATCATGTCGATCTCGCGTCCATCGGTCATGAACATGTACATGACCATGCGATCCTCCGGGCGTTTCTTGACGGTTATGCCGCTCTGCGTCACCTCAAGTGGCAGCTTCGGTTCTGCCCGCTTGACTGCGTTCTGCACATTGACGAGAGCGATATTGGACTGTACGCCAGGCCTGAACACACAGTAGCAGTTGTACTGCCCCTTGTCGTTGCAGTTGGACTTGTAGTACCAGATGTCCTCAACGCCGTTGATCTGGTCTTCAAGCACC
>JAGBFY010000348.1 GCA_017936245.1 Kiritimatiellia bacterium | reverse complement strand
TTTTGGATTGGTGATTTGAAGATCACGCCTTTTGAGGTTCAACACGGGCCAAAGACGTACTGCTACTTGTTGGAATCCGGTGGTGTAAAGGTCGGCTACGCCAGCGACTGCAACGGGTTGCCGGATTCTGCGATCGAGATGCTTTCTGGTGCGGACTTGATGGTGCTGGACTGCCTGCGCATGCGTGAACACCCTACGCACCTTACGCTTGACGAGTCATTGGAGTACATAAATCGCATCGGAGCCAAGAGCGGGCTTTTAGTGCACATGTGCCATGATATTTCCCATGCTGATTATCTAAAGATGCTCCCGGAAAACATTCAGCCCGCCTATGACGGACTTGAGGTTGTGCTTTAGGAAGAGAGGATGTCTATGAAAAAAGGTTTTTTGATTTTCTTCGCCTCGTTGTCGGCCTTTGTGTTTGCCGCGCCGCCGCAGAGTGAAATATCGGTGAAGCTCATCCCTGATCGCCGCGAATTCATTGTCGGTGAGCGTATTCGCGCAGTGGTCGATGTCGCAAACTCCAGCGCCGATTCCATTGATGCCGGCAAGCCCGGCTCTGCGGATATCCTTCGCATCGAGGTGTTCCGCGCACGTGACATGGCGAGCCGCGATCGCGTCGGCAACAAGCCCTTTGTCGCGCCGTTCATGCTACATTCCTCCGAGGGACAGAAGCTCGAGACGTTCATCGGCGACCATTTCCCTCTGCACGATCCGGTCCGCTATCTTGCACGGGCTGTACTGATCCATGCCGGTTCGCGTTACGAATCCTCTCTTGTCAGTTTCGATGTCGTCCCGGGAATGACGGTTGGCCGGGCGATGCAGATGTTCAAGAACAGTCCTGGCCTCAAGCGTACATTTGAGATTGTGTACTGGATGCGCGGACAGCGCGAGCATCTCTTTCTCAAGGCGAGTGACGAGGGTGGAAGGGTCTGGCGCACTACCGATCTTGGCGGTCTTTTGCGCATAACGGAGCCGAAGATTTCCGTAATGCCTAATGGTGAGGTTGTCGTTCTTCATCGCGCAACGCAAAATCAGTTCATGCGCAGCGTGTTCTGGAGTCTGCCGAACGTACTTGATTTCAGGAAGCAGGAGTCGATGGTCGATCCGGATGTGGCCGGATCAGAGCGTATGCGCGACCTCTACATGGAGTCGGGCGGTGTCACGCCGGTGAAGAAGTCCTGGTGGAAGTTCTGGTGACGTATCATGACAATCCTTGGGATAGAGTCGAGCTGTGATGAGACGGCATGCGCCATCGTGAAGGATGGCGTGGAGGTGCTGTCCAATGTCGTCTATACGCAGATAAAGCTGCATCAGCCTTGGGGCGGCGTTGTGCCGGAGATTGCGTCCCGCGCCCATGTGGAGAAGATATCCGGAGTCATCTACGCGGCGGTCGATGAGGCTGTCGCTGCGGGCGGCATATCGGGTTTGACCGATGTGGATGCCGTCGCCGTCACTTACGGACCAGGTCTCGCCCCTGCGCTTCTTGTCGGACTGAACGCCGCGAAGGGGCTTGCGATGTCCCTTGGCATACCGCTAATCGGTGTGAACCATATCGAGGCGCATTTGCATACTCCATTCCTCGAATCTAACATGAGCCCCGAAGACGCGATGCCGGCTTTGGGGCTTGCCGTATCTGGCGGACACACAAGCTGGATTGACATGCCTGAGTACGGAACCTATTCCATTATCGGTCAGACCCTTGACGATGCCGCAGGCGAGGCGTTCGACAAGGCCACGAAACTTTTGGGGCTAGGCTATCCGGGTGGACCGGTCATAGACAAGATGGCAAAGGAATATGCCGGAAACGACTTCATCGCGTTTCCGAAGGGACGTCCCCGTCCTGGCACCGCCGCCCTTGCGGGATTGGATGCCGACCTGTGCACATCGTTCTCAGGGCTCAAAACTGCGCTTCTCAATTATGTGAGAGGTCTGCGCGGCGACAATCCGGATGCTCCCATCCCTGATATCCCAAGAATCTGTGCAAGCTACCAGAAGGCGATCGTCGATTCAATCGCCGACCGCACGGCAACCGCGCTCAAGCGGCGCAGATACAGTTCACTGAGTGTTGGCGGTGGCGTGTCGCTCAATGGGGCGTTGCGGGAAGCTCTCGGTAAGGTGGCGGACAAGGCCGGTGTGAAGCTGCTTATGGCAAAACCGAAATACTGCGGTGACAATGCCGCCATGATTGCCGGGCTAGCCTATTACCGTCAGAATCTTGCAGGCGTTGAGGCTGAGAGGGTGGATGTGCATCCTTCCCTTGAAGCCGGTGAACACTGATAGAGGCTTCCATAATTCAGAATCTGTTCATTCTACCAGCCCATCGAATATGTTCAGGGATTGCAATGCCTATCGACAAAAATTCAGGGGGTACTTGAATTGGCGCTGGAGATATAGTATAATTTACGCTTCATTTTATAAGGAAACAAGAGGATAAAAGATGAAATCTGACTCGATGCGCAACGATATCTGGAAGTGGCTCTCACTTCTTATCATCGCGGTGTTCTCTATATATGTCACCTTCCCGGTGAAGGACAAGCTCCGTTTCGGCCTTGACCTCAAGGGCGGCACTTCGTTCACGATGGGTGTCGACAAGGATAAGCTCCGCGAATCCATCATCGCTGAGAATCCTGCGATAACCAACGAAGTCGGCGCCGTCGAAAAGAAGATGCAGGCGACCCTTCAGGGATGCGATGCCCGTATCATTCAGGTTGTCCGCCGCCGTATCGACGGAATGGGCATGAACGAGCCGGTCATTCAGGGTATGAAGGATCACAGGCTTCTTGTTCAGCTCCCCGGTGTCGATGAAGATACGCGCAAGGCCGCAAAGCGTTCTCTCCAGTCTGCCGCGTTCCTTGAGTTCCGTCTTACGCATCCGCGCAATGCAGAACTTTGCAACAAGGTGCTGAGCAAAGATGTGTGCCCCGAGGGTTACCGCAAGAGTGCCAGCGGCTCCGGCTACGAGCGTGTTGAGAACTATACCGAGATTGCATCCCGCAAGGGCTATGCAGCCCGTCTTGCATCTTTCCAGTCCCCCGATCCCCGTTATCAGTTCATGCTTGAGAAGAACGGAGACGGTACCTATTCGCCGAATTTCGTCAACCGCAAGACGGAGCTGACGGGTGATGCTCTTGTCTCCGCTCATGTCGAACGCGACATGGCCGGCTCCCTCGCCATTTCTTTCTCGCTCAACTCCGCCGGCGCGAAGACGTTCTCGACCCTTACGCGCAACTACATCGCTCACGGTCCCAAGAACCCGACCGACCGTGGCCGTCAGCTCGCCATCATCCTCGATGGAATCCTCGTTTCCGCGCCTGTGCTACAGAGCGAAATCGGTGCGCATGGTCAGATTACCGGCCACTTCACGGCGGTAGAGGCTCAGCAGCTCGCGAACGACCTCAACTCCGGTGCGCTTCCCGCTCCTCTCATGATTCTTGCTGAATCCTCCGTCGCTCCGACTGTCGGCGAGGATGCTATCAATGCCGGTCTCGTCGCCGCGGCTCTCGGCTTCACGCTCGTGGCGCTCTTCATGTTCTTCTACTACTGGTTCACGGGTCTTGTGGCCAATGTTGCGCTCTTCCTCGACATCGTGCTTCTGCCGGCGGCTCTCGTGCTCGTCGCCAACGTGCTCGGCGTGTTTGCCAAGGATGCCACGATGGGCGGCTCCGGCTCGCTTGCGCTTCCCGTTCTCACTATGCCTGGCATCGCCGGTCTTGTGCTTACGCTCGGTATGGCGGTGGACGCAAACGTGCTCATCTTCGAACGCATACGTGAAGAGTTTGAGGCTAACCGTTCTGCCGGTATCGCCGTCAGGAACGGCTATGGTCGCGCATTCACCGCGATTCTCGACTCCAACATCACCACGATTGTGACAGGTATCATCCTCTTTGTCGTCGGTACGGGTCCGGTCCGCGGCTTCGCGATCACCCTCACCGCCGGTGTGGTGCTCTCCATGTTCACGGCGGTCGTCGTTACGCGCCTTCTCCTCGACAATTTCGTCGATGCCGGCCGTACGAAGCCGTTCCGTATGCTCAAGGTGTTCTCCAAAACTCCGAAAGTTCCGTTTGTCAAGATGGGTAAGGCGATGTCGCTCATTTCACTCGTTGTCATTATCGTTTCACTCTCGATTTTCGCTTTCCGTCTCTGCACCAATCGCGCAAGTGTACTCGCTGTAGATCTTACGGGCGGAACTTCGATCGTGTATTCCCTCGATCAGGCCAAGAAGCCCGCTGTCGGTGAAATCCGCAAGGTTATGGATGCCTTCGACAATGCGGCGGTCATCCAGTATCAGGAGGGTGTCGGCGATGCTACGCTTCTCGTGAAGACGGGCGAGACGGCTGAGACGGTTAAGGGGCAGACCCTTGAAAACCGCGATGTCGGCGCTTATGTGACCAAGCTTCTCCAGTCCAAGTTCCCGGATGCCGCATTCAAGCAGGTTTCAGTCGATGAAGTCGGTTCGATGGTCGGCGCCGACCTCAAGAAGTCCGGCACGTGGGCTGTGATCCTCTCTCTCTGCGCGATCCTCATCTACGTCGGCTTCCGCTTCGAGTTCGGGTTTGGCCTTGGCGCTCTTGCGGCTCTCGCCCATGACGCCTTGATTTCGCTCGGTCTCTTCTCTCTCTGTGGGCGTCAGGTGTCGCTCATCGTGGTGACGGCCATCCTCACGATCATCGGCTACTCCGTGAATGATACAATCGTTGTGTTCGACCGCATCCGTGAAGATCTCCGCAAGGATCAGAAGACTCCGTTCAAGGAGCTCTGCAACCGTGCCGTCAATATGACGCTCTCCCGTACGGTCATCACGTCCCTCACGACGCTCTTTGCGGTACTCGCGCTCTTCTGCTTCGGCGATGGCTCCATCTTCGACTTCGCATTGACGATGTTCATCGGCATCATCGCCGGTACGTATTCGTCGCTGTTCATCGCAATGCCTGTCATGATCTGGTGGTATCGCGGCAAGCGCCCGCAGTTCGAAAAGGAACAGGTTCAGCAGCAGGCGTAATCCCATACGGGCATTAACCCTAATTACCCCTTTCGTCATGTAGCACATAAAGTGCGCTAAACTGACGCGAGGGGTAATGCTTTTCTGAGACTTGAGCGTAGAGTTAACATGAAAAACGCAAAGAATATTTCAGCGCATCCGTTCAGCGACTGGTGTGGACCGGACGAGGTGTTCAAAACTCAGGCTTCGTCCCTGGCGACGCGCCTCGGACGCATCGGGGTCAAGTCTGTAACGGTCGGTCTTTCCGGAGGGTTGGATTCGACGCTGTGTCTCCTCGTGGCAGTAGAGGCGTTCAAGACAATGAAGCTTTCAAAAACCGGAATCAGGGTGTACACTATGCCTGGTTTCGGTACGACCGGCCGCACGAAGGGCAACGCGGAGCTTCTCTGCGAGGGGTTGGGTCTCAGCCTTGAAACCATCGACATCACCAAGGCGTGTCTGCAGCATTTCAAGGATATTGGACATGACCCTCAGAACCATGACGTTACGTATGAGAACGTTCAGGCGCGTATGCGGACTATGGTTCTGATGAACAAGGCGAACCAGACGGGCGGCATAGTTCTCGGAACTGGCGACATGAGCGAGATTGCTCTTGGATGGAGTACCTACAACGGCGACCACATGAGCATGTTCGGAGTTAATGCGGGAGTCCCCAAGACTGTAGTGCGCGATGTATGCCGCTGGTGGGCAGAATCGATGCGCAGGAAGGGGCGCAAGGCAAAGCTTGCGGCTGATGCCGTGCTCGACATTCTCGATACGCCAGTGAGTCCGGAACTTCTGCCTGCGAAGGATGGGGAGATTGTCCAGAAAACGGAAGACCGCATTGGGCCGTATGAACTTCATGATTTCTTCATTTGGCGCGCCGTTGTGTGCGGAGAACGCAGAAGGGCAATCCGTGTGGCGGCGAAACGTGCGTTCAAGGGTGCGTATTCCGAGGATGAGATCGACCGTTGGCTGGAGGTGTTCTGCCGTCGCCTTGTAACGCAGTCGTTCAAGCGGAACTGCGCACCGGACGGCATCAAGGTGTTTCCCGTATATTTCGGTCCTGATGACTGGCACATACCGTCGGATATGAAGTATGAAGGCGATATTGTTCAACCGAAAAAGAAGAGGCGATAATCATGATGAAAAAAGCATTTGTGAATGGAGAGGAAATCCCTCAGGAGGCGGTGCAGCACGAGTTCGACCGTCTGGCGCGTCTCTATCTTGAAAACGGGATGTCTGCCGACGAACTGAAGAAGAATGTCGAAAAGCTGCTCGGTCAGGCTCAGGAACAGGCCATCGGGGCGAAGCTTCTCCTGCTCCGTGCAAAAGATCTCGGAATAACCCCTGATGAACTGGTAGCCAAGACCTGTGCCGGCACCCCCGACCCGGAAGAGGCGGAGATGGAGGATTTCTACAATGCGAACAAGGATGCGTTCGGCGATGCCGATTTCGTCCAGGTTCAGAACAGGATCCGCGATTTCCTTCGTCATGCCGCCCGCGGAAAGGTGCTGTCGGCATTTATCGAGGAACTTCGCTCGATGGCTAGGGTAGAATACAAGGATGCCTGACGCATTGTGGTGACACATGGTCTGGACGGCATTGGATTTTGAGACTACCGGCACGGTGAAGGGATGGCCCAACGAACCGTGGCAGCTGGGACTCGTAAAGATCGAGGATGGGGTCGTGCTCCCTGAAACCAGATGGGAAACCCTTCTGCACGTTGGGGACAGACCCTTCTCGCCCCGTGCCGTAGGATGTTACGCGGAACTGCGAGAAGAGCTTGCCGCCGCGCCGGAGTTTTCCGAACTTTGGCCTGATATCTCTGCGCGGCTTTGCGGTACACCGTTGATTGCGCACAACTGTTCGACGGAACGGACCGTACTTACGAAAATGGCCCCGATGACGCAGTTTGGCCCATGGATCGACACGCTCGTATATGCTCGCGCGAGATATCCCGGTCTGCCGTCGTACGCGCTTGGGGATCTTATCGAAACGTTCGGATTGTCGGATGAGGTCGAGCGGCTCTGTCCGGGAAGGGCATGGCACGATGCGCTATACGATGCCTGTGCCTGTGCCGTACTTGCCGCCCGTTTCATGTCCGAAGGGATCGTGTAGTGTTGTGGTTGATGCGCACTTGAGAATGCGCCAGCACTGGTATTGTTTTCTCTTTTCCATCCATCCTTCCGCAATTGTTGATATTGTTCGGATTCGATGCTTATATGATGGACTTGAATTTGGTTTAGGAACAATATTCCAAGATTATATCTTCGGTTAAATTGACAGGCTTGAAGATAATGCAGGGATTGATGAAGTCCACTTTGGTTATTACCGTGCATTGGCGAATCACGATAGCTTAAGCAGGTGCTTTTGCAGTGCTATTGATGCAGCTTCAGCGCGGGTTGCGACACCGAGTTTCGCGAAGATTACCGTCAGATGCTTTTTGACGCTGACGGGCGATATCCCGAATTGGACCGCTATATCCTGATTGCTCAGTCCGCGTGTGACGGATCGTAGAATAGCCATCTGTTTTTCTGTCAGTGGAGGCGGAGGGGGATTGCCTTTCATTGATTTTTCTATTTCCGGTGCGATGGCGGTGCCGCCAGCTGCGACTGTACGGATGGCTGTGATGAGATCTTCGGTCGGAGATTCCTTGGCCTGTGCGCCTCGTGCGCCGTTCGATATGGCGCGAGCCATGTC
>JAGBFY010000347.1 GCA_017936245.1 Kiritimatiellia bacterium | reverse complement strand
GGGAACACCTTGTTCACGCGGGCATCCCATACGAAAAGGTGCGAGTCGCGTCCCGAAGTGGCACCATACACCTTACCGTTGCCGTCATGGGACATGAGCGCGGTGATCGGCGAAGAGTCGGCGGCGATCTCCGTCGCACCCGGATATCCGAGATCGCGAAAGTCGAGACGCTGGGCGTCAAAATGCGGGTTTACACACTTCTGCGCAAAAAGACTTCCCGTTCCCGCAATCACGGCGATGCTTGCCGCCAAAACCAATTTCAAATTTCTGTTTTTCATTTTTCTCCTCCTTAACTCCTAACCCCTAACTACTATCCCCTACTTCTCCGGATCATACGCGACAAGCCCCATCGAAAACGGCCAACGGCGGCCGACCTTTCCGACAACCTGCTTCTCGTCGCGCTCTTCGATCGCTCCGACGAAATAGATGCGTCCGTCCTTTTGCCCGGAACACGCGCCGCCCAGACCAAAGCAGAGACGACCTTCCTCCGTGACCATCAGGCCGAGCGGCTCACGCACCTTCTTCTGAAGGTCATAGCGCATCAGATACGAGACGGGCGGAAAATACCCGCCGGCAAGTTTCGCCTGAAACTTCTCCTCGTCATGGACATCCCAGGAAGTGCCGACATAGTCGAACGATCCAGACGCCGTCGGCGCAAAGTAGATGCGGTGGTCTGGCGAAATCGTGAACGCCAATGTTGCGAAAGGAATCTGCCGCACGTTCGTCTCGTTCCAGTATTGCGGAGCGGTGAGCGGTGTAATGTACTCGAACCTGCCTTCAGATCCCTTGTGAACATCGTACTTGAAGAGCATCGAATTGCCGCCGACAATGCCGTAGGCGCACTTGTCGACAGGATCCCACTCGATTACACGCCAGATCACCTTGCGGTCGATCATCGGCTTGGACATTGTGCGCGGAAGGACGCGATTGTCACATTCGAGGCGGATGTTCGGAAGATCCTCAACTTCGTCTGTGCGCGGATCGTAGCGCCAAATCTGCGCAACCGGGAAGGAACCGTACACGCGGCCGAGATCATCCGCAAAGATTGTACGGCAAATATCCCAGTCGTCAACCTTGCCGAGATCGCGAGTGTACTTTCCGGCGATATCGTGCATATAGAGATGACCGTCTTCGGCAAGACCGTAGAGACGCATATACTTCGGATCCATCACCATTCCGAGAAGACCGAAATGGCGGCTGATCTTGCCCAGCACCTCAACCTTGTCGAGCTTCGGGTTGTAGCGGTACCAGAACGCGCCGAGATAGCTTGACGGATCGATGCACTCAGGACCGGTATCCTCGTTAAGCGAACCGAAGTAGATGTTGCCTTCATTATCCTCACCCATGCGGACGTGAATCTTGCCGTTTGTGTTGATGCCCTCGCCGCGCTCTTCATGGAGTTCGGTCAAATCGACGATATGGCGCATCTTTTCAGTAGCCGGATCGAACTCGTAGAAATGCGCGGCCTCGGCATGGCAGCACAGACCGATGTATATCTTGCCGCTCTTCGCCCCGTAAAGCGCACTCCACATGGATTCCTCCCTGTGGTCGCCGACAAAACGGTAGTGCTTGACGACCGCCTTCTTCTCCTTCGAGAACTCAATCTTCTGGGCGAGCGCCGTACTCGCGGCGAATCCCGAAAGCGCAACTGCAGCGAGAACCGATGCAGCGCATTTCACGTTATGAACTGTATTTTGCATGCAATACACCTTTTCATTTTTGATGACATCGAATGGTACCATAAAAATCAATCTAAAATAACCTGATTGCGCACGATAAAATCACCCGATTGCAAATGATGTTTTCACGTGGCATTTTCACAGGAAGCGTGGCTTTATCATCTCCCGGGAAGATCTACCCAATCGTAATGCAGCAGAGCGCCGTGAACGGATGTCGAATAGAGCGACATCTCGCGGTTCCTTACCGCCGATTCCCAGGAGCGAGGTGGATTGATGAAATCGTGACCGGTGAAAAGCCCAGGCTCTGCCGCAATCGCATGCGCGGCAGGCACTGCGAGACACCCCGTCGTGACAACGGTGGGATTCTTTCCGAAACGCCGTTTTGCCTCCTTGCCCAGCGCAATCAGCTCACCAGCCCTGCGTCCAACCAGCGATCCGCCGAGAAGATACACCATCTTCGCCGTCTCCTCATCATCATTCTGGCACACATAGTAGTGACGGGCCTTCCCCGTTTCTCCGCACGCGCAGAGATCAGGAATGTAAACCGGTCTCCCGCCGTTCGACCGGACA
>JAGBFY010000346.1 GCA_017936245.1 Kiritimatiellia bacterium | reverse complement strand
GCAAAGGACAGATTAGTCATGGAACTTCAAGGAGAAAAAGCGATCGTGACCGGCGGAAGCGGAGGCTTCGGTGCTGGGATCGCCCGTGCCCTCGCTCGGCGGGGAGCTAAGGTTTGGATTACCGGACGTGACGAGGTCGCTCTCAATCGCATTGCGGATGAAACCGGGGCTGTGCCCGTTGTCGCCGATGTCACGTCCGGTGAGGACTGGGACCGCCTGTTCTCTCTCGTCGGCGATGATGTCGGCATCCTGGTGAACAACGCCGGCGCCGGGGTGCGCATCGCGCCGCTTGCGGAGCAGTCCGACTCCGAGATCGCTGCTGCCGTCAACGTCAATCTGACGGGGGCTCTCATGGGGTGTGCACGTGCCGCCGAACGGATGCGCCGTCTTGGACGCGGCGCGATCGTCAACATCTCTAGCGTATGTGCGCTTCACGCCTGGCCGGGATGGAGCGTGTACACGGCGGCGAAGGCCGGACTGTCGAAGTTTTCGCATGCGCTTCACACGGAGATGCGCCCTCACGGTGTACGGGTGTTCTGTCTTACGCCGTCATGGGGTTCGACCGGCTTCAACCGTGCGGCCGGGATCACGGGCGCATCTGAAGATCCAGAGCTTGCGTTGAAGTGCATTTCACCAGATGAGATCGGGCGGCTGGTAGTGACGCTTCTTGAAACGCCGGACCATCTGACGGTTCCGGACATAACGCTTCAGCCGATGATTCAGGACATTCAGCCAATGTAAAACCGCAAAAAGGTACGTGTTATGCTGTCGTTGATTTTTGCCTCCGCGTTGATGATTGAATGTGAAAGTTTCACCAATAAGGGTGGATGGACGCTTGATCCGTCGTCCATGGGAGAAATGGGATCTTCCTATCTGATGGCGCATGGCTACGGCGTTCCGGTGAAGGATGCGTCCACTGAATTCTCCGTAGACCGCGCCGGCCGTTACCGTATCATGGTGCGCACCAGGAACTGGGCAGCCGAATGGACTAAAGGGTCTCCTGGACTTTTCCGTGTTCTGGTTGACGGACAGGAATTGAGTTCAAACATGGGGGACAACGGTCCTGCATGGCGCTGGGCCATGGCGGACGAGGTTGATTTGGCAACGGGACGTCACACTCTTGCCCTGCGTGATATGACCGGTTTCAATGGCCGGTGCGATGCCGTGGTTGTGACAGATGGCGCATGTGACGAGGCGACTCTTGAGAATCTGCGCCTTGAAAATCAGGCGCGCACACCGGTTGATGGCGGAACATACGATTTCATTGTTGTTGGCGGCGGCATCTCGGGAATCTGCGCCGCGCATGCATCCGCCCGTGCAACGGCCAGAACGCTGCTTATTCAGGATCGTGACATCGTCGGCGGATGCAATTCATCAGAGATCCGTGTCGGGCTTGGCGGTGATATCCATGTCGGTCCGAATGTCCGTCTCGGAAATGTCGTCGAGGAGATACAGCCAATCGTCGGAGGCGGCGGCGTGGACGGAGGAGATGATTACGAGGATGGACGCAAGATGCGTTCTTTCCGTGCCGGGCATATACCCCGGTTCCTCAAGCTGCGTACGGGTGAACGTGTGTTCGCTGTCGAGACGAATGAGACCGGTGCCATCAGGGCGGTCCTTTCACGCAATGTCCGTTCCGGAGTCGTGACGAGGTTCTGTTCGGATCTCTTCTGCGATGCGACGGGGGATGCCGTGCTGGCGAGGCTTGCGGGCTGCGCCACCATGTATGGGCGTGAAGCCCGATCGACGTTCGGTGAGATTTCCGCGCCTGAGACGGCAGACCGGCAGGTGATGGGACACTCCATCCAATGGCGGACGGCAAAAGTGCCCGGATCTTCGTTTCCTGATATTTCAGGGTGGGCGCTCCCGATCGACGAATCGAGCGCAACTTATTCGCGGGTAGGCGGCTGGGCGCAGGAGGCGGGCCAGTATCGGGACATGGCGAAGGAGACGGAGCAGATTCGCGATTATGGACTCTTAGCCATCTTTTCCAACTGGCATTACCTCAAAAACGTTTCGCCCCGCAGGAAGGAATTCGCGAACGACCGTTTCACATGGATTTCCCCGATCGGCGGCAAGCGCGAAGGTTACCGTGTGGTTGGAGACTACGTTTTCACGCAGAACGACCTTGAAGAGCAGCGCACGTTCCCGGACGGCACGGCGGCCGTCACATGGGACATCGATCAGCATTTTCCGGATCCGGCGAATGCCGCCGCGTTTGCCGAGCCGTTCCGCTCATGCGCCTATCACCGAGGGTTCGGTCCGCAGCCTGTGGCGGTGCCGTACCGCTGCCTGTACGCCCGTGATTGTCCGAACCTGTTCCTCGCCGGACGGCACGTCAGCGTCAGCCACGTCGCGCTTGCCGCAGTGCGCGTTCAGCGCACCCTCGGCATGCTCGGGGAAGTTGTCGGCATCGCCGCCGCTCTCGCATGGGAACACGGCTGTTCGCCACGCATGCTGTACACCGACTATCTCCCTGAACTGATGGGGCGCATCAAGGCCGGTGTTCCGAAAATTCCAACCTACCATGCCTATCCGCAGGGTATCCACGAGAAATACCATTTCTGGGGACGCCCCCAGGTGAACATCCATCCGGAGACAGAGACCAATCTTTTCGCCGGAGCCAAGGAACGGATCAAGGCGCTTGGGATGGTGCACCGCAATGAACATCCTTTTCTCGGCGAACCCGCAAAGTCGGCACAACGCAGGCGTCTTGTGTTGGCGGATGAATCCCGTTCCCAGCTGATCGTATATGACAGCTGCAACGCGCGCGGTCGATACACAATTCCGGCGGAGAAGCCGATGTGGGATCTCAAACGCACGGGCGAGGGACTTTATCGTGTCGTGGTTCGTCGCGGGTTCATGGTGATCGACATCGGCAAACGCAAGGTCGTGGATGTGTTCCGCCATCCTGCTCTGAATGAACTGACTGCGGTCTGCGATATGCCGGACGGTGGCTTTCTCGCCTGTGTCAGCCCCGGCGGTTACGGAAAGACCAATGATGTAGAGGTGTTCCGTTTCACGTCCGACCGTCAGCTGATATCCAGGCATACGTTTCGCGGCATATTCAATTCCCGTTCGATGACACACCGGGAAGACGGTGAACTGTTGATCGCATACGAGCATGGTTTCATCCGTGGCCGTCTCGGCGAAAATGGCGAAGGGGTCGTGCTGCAGCGCTTCATCCAGCCGACAGGACGCAATCTCTTCGAGGTAGTGCCTGATGCCAAGGGGACCGGATACTGGGCGGGAACGGGATACGGTGCGGAACTTGTGCACTTCAATCTTGATGGTTCGGTTTCAGCGGTCTGGAAGGCAGAGCAGGGGAAGGGCCGCCGGAACGTCTTCTATGCGCAGCCGCAGGAGCAGCCCAACGGCCATGTGTACGTCTGCAACTGGACCGGACATGGCTGGAATGATTCGAAGCGCGGCTGGCAGGTGCTGGAGTTCGATGAAAACGGAAAGGTGGTGTGGCATCTCGATGATTGGGAATTGTTCGGCTCAATCAGCGGCATCGATGTGCTTGAAACTCCTGAATGAACTTTCTCTGATTTTGTTGAAGTTGGTCGTTTTCAGTTTTCAGTTGAAAAAAAAAAATACTTTTGCTACTATTACCAGCACATCTGATTAGGTTTGTTAGATGTGCGGAAGTTTCAACTGATACCAAGGATCAATCCACAAGGAGAAGCGCATGGCCAAAAGAACTTTTCGAAGCGGAATTTTTTCCGTGATGCTGGTTCCGTCACTCTGTGCCCTGGGGGCGGCGATTTCATTCAGTGCGTGTGCCGATGATTATGTTGTGACCATAGAGGAAGGAGACGATGTTACCTGGAGTGATGCTTCTGCGGACGGTCCTTCTGGACTGCTTGCGGACGGTGTGAAGGACCGCCGTCTTGTGAAGAAGGGAAAAGGCAGGTTGATCATTGGATGTGACCTCAAGACGCCCGGATATGCCGGAGAGATTTGCATCGAGGAAGGGTATCTTCGTCTCAGGAACGAAGGCGCTTGCGGCACTTCAGCCGGTGGAGTTACGGTAAAGTCCGGCGCTACGCTTGAAGGTGATCCGTCATATGCAAGTGGAAGTCTTCAATTTAAGGACGAGTCGCTGACGTTCGAGGGTTTTGGTGTCAATGGGGTGGATGGTGCAGTGAAGATGCTGCCTGGAAGTACCTGGAACTTTTTCACGAACGGTGAGAAAAAGATGACGGGTGATGCGTTGTGGATCGGAGAATCCCGCTTGGATGTCCGTTTCGGCACCTTTGATATGGGCGGTTACACCCTTTATGCCTCGAATTCAATTGCCATTGTCGGGGCAAATGTCATAAATCCAGGGAAGATTGTGTATGGTTCAGAGAATAACACTATTGTGCTTGAATCCTACGTAAAGTTGAACGGTGATGATGCGAAAGAGTTCGTAATGAATTCTGGAAGCATGGAGTGGAAGAAGTTCTCGGAAGTGCAGAATTGGACGCTTGCCATATCAAACAATGTCTCCATACGTCCCACGATAGATCATGTGCTCTCCCGTACGAATCTGTCGACGGCGCTGAACTACAACCGTTGGCATGGCCCAGTGCGCATTGCGGATGGAGCAACTCTTACGGCAACGGTTGGATGGATAAATCCGGCAACTGCTTATGGGCCGGATCCGCATCACCATCTTCTTCAGATGCACGGAAAGGTGAGCGGCGGCGGTTCCCTGGCGTTGGCGGAGAATGGATATCTTCGCCTTGGCTGCCAGACAAATGACTTCACCGGCGGTGTGAAACTCGGCAAGAATGCAATCCTTGAAGTGGCCGGTGTCGGTTCTCTTGGTTCGGGCGGGTTGCTGTCAGTAGGCAACCAATCACGGGTCGAGTTTCTGTATGATGAACTTTACAAGGGCTTGATGACGGACGAGGAATACGAGAAGATATTCAAGTTCAAGAATGCCTGGCACAATGGAAAAACCTACTACAGCGCCGGAGATGACGCAAGGTTCGTTGGACTCCCAGACTACACGTACGGAAAGGTCGTGAATGCAGAAGAGATCGGAACCATCTACCATAACGAAGCGAACACTCTTACGCTTTCGAAAGGCGTGAGCGGTTCTCCGAAAGTGGTGAACACCGACGGTACGCTGGTTCTTGGGGGAGCGGGCGATTTCTCTTTGGGTGAAGTTCGTTTGAGGGATGGTACGCTTCGCATTTCTGATGGCGCCAAATGCCATTTGGGAGAGAACACGTTTAAGATACACGGTACATACCCGATGACGCCGAGGCTTGCGGTCGGAGAAAACGCCGTTCTTTCATCGCGTGACGATGTGTCAAAGGGCAAACTGCCGGTCAACCATGTCGCAGGCGGATTGTCCGGCGATAACTTGAGGGATTATGTACGCGGCGTGGTGGATGTTTCGTCCGGCGCGGTTGTGTCCAATATCCTGCTTGTGGGCGGAGCCAAGTTGGAGGGGAATGTGTCGGTGAAGACAAACTACATGGGTGCCGTGTACATACGTGGCGGTACTCTAGTGCAGCAAGGTGTGAATTCGAGGGATGAAACCGTTGTCGGATACAATGCAAACGGATATCTGGAGATGTCCGATGGATTCATTGACGTATCGAAGAACAGCATATGGATGCTGATAGGCGTAAAGACTAGTGGAGCGGAAACGCCTGGACATGGCGTAGTGCACATAAAAGGCGGCAGGATGGTGCACAACTCTGTCGGGTTCGGTGTGAACGGCGGTGACTCATACGGACATTTCCGCGTGTCGGGAGGTGTGGTGTCGAACACTACTTTGATTGTCGGTAAGTCTCTGTATGCGCCGACATCAGGCGGCGAGGGTACGGTTACCGTGGATGGTGACGGAGAGCTTTCAGTAAAGGGATATGCGCAGCTTGGGGCAATGTCCAATTCTGTGTCTATCCTGAATTTGAACGGCGGCGATTTCAGACCTTTTGCGATACAGGTGCTTACCAACCGCTGTCAGATGTCTGGTGCGGGTGTAGACAGTTTCTGCGAATTCCTTGAAGGTGCGAACAATCCGGTGTACGTGAATTTCAATGGAGGCAGATACAGTCCGTCGATAGAATGGAGCAGCAGGGATTGGATGAGTTCGCGCGTCCGCCGCTACACGGTATTTGCAGGAGGTGCGGCTATTGATACAGGGGCATATCCCCGTGAACTGCATGGTATCTTAAAGGCGCCGACGGGCAATGGCGTCAAGTCAATTCCGTTCTCGTGCGATGAGCCGTGGCGCTACATCGGTTCTCCGTATGTGAAGATTGTCGATCCGGCCGGCACTGGCTACGGAGCGTCCGCATTTGCAGAATTCGATTCTGTGAACGGTACCATATCCGGTGTGACTGTCATTTCTCCGGGATGCGACTACAGCGAGGAGACATATGCTGAGATCGCATTCGGCGGATGGACGAACACCGTGCGCGTTATGGCGGAGGTGGCGCCGAACGATCTTTCCGGCGGATTCACGAAGTATGGCTCTGGCGAGCTGCAGTTGACAGCCGCCGGCGATTGGCATGGCGTGACTGCGGTGAAGGAAGGGAAGCTTTCTTTTTACGTGGAGAATGCTTTGCCGAACACCGCAGGTTACGATATCTCTGCGGGAGCCAGCGTGGATTTCCGTGGACTGCCGCACGGCGGCGGCTCGCTCGCCGGAGCCGGCGTTCTCATCGGGGACTATGAACTTTCGGGCACTTTCACAATTGATGCGAATGACATCATTGCCGGACGCTGCATGACAGTGAACGGCAACCTCAATATCGCTCCCGGCACGCGGCTTGTCGTCAAGAACGCGGAGCTGCTGTCGGAGAAGTTTGTAAGCAAGGCCGTGCTCAAAGTGCAGAACGGCACTATGACGGGAACGCTTGATTTTGATGTCAGTTCTATTCCTGTCCTGAGCGCACTGCGCAAGGATGACTCTACTTTGCGGCTCGGTTCTGTGTACGGAACGACTGTCGTGATACGGTAAGCGGGAATCAATCAGAAACAGAATATGAAAAACAGTCTTTTTGTCTTCGGGTGCGTGGCGGTGCTGGTGGCTTGCGCCGCAGATATGGAGTACACCTCGTATTTCTTCACCGATGATTTCGAGCGGAATGTGAAGCGTGACGGCAATCCGAAATTGGTGTCCGGCATGACGGCTCCTGGTCTTCTTTCGCAGACGCGCATGGGGTGTTACTCCGGATCGTATGTGACCGTGCTTTCCGAGCGGAAGGGGCTTAAGGTTCCCAAAGCCGGAAAGCTGAAGTTCGCCTGCGGCTACAGGCTTTACGGCCTTGGGGCGGGGACGTCATGCGCACATCTTGAGATGCGCTTTCAGTCTGGTGAAAAGTCGTTTTCAATTGTGGCAGAGAGAGAGACCGCCAGCCCGGTTGTCAGGTGTGCATTAGGAGTGTCGACTCTTGAGGTCCCGTGTGACTCCCTCCCTGCGGACATCGTGCTGACGGTGGACGATTCCGGCGCTGCCGAATTGTCGGCCGCAAGTCTTTCCGATTCTCGGGTGCGTACCATAAAGGGAGATGTGGTGTTCTTCAAGGAAGGAAATCCGTTTTCCGTGCAGATGAAACTGAGCGGTGCGGCTCAGGGCGCGGTGGCGGAAGCGACGCTGGACAACATCTTTTCAGCAATAGCAACGCCTGCCAGGAAAATGGGCAATGTGCCGGCGAAGATAAAACCGCTTGATAGGTTCGACCCCGTGAAGGCCGGTTGGCCGCTTGTGTTTTCAGACGATTTCAACGGTGGCAGTCTTGATCTTGCAAAATGGGAGGCAAGGAGCATCACGGAGTTGAAGCATGTGAAGGTAAAGGATGGCAATCTTGTAATCGGTGTCGATTACAAAGAGGACGGCAAAACTCTCGAGACGGGGTCCGTATGGACGCGTCCATCGTTCCTGTACGGGTATTTCGAGGCGCGTCTCAAGTTCACAAAGCAGAACGGCTGGTGGGCGGCGTTCTGGATGTACGGCAAAACGGTCGCCAATCCGTTCCTGGACGGATTTGAAATCGATATATTTGAGGATTACTATACGCGCCGTCTTGATGAGAAAGGGCGGAACCGTCCTCTTATAGACCACAATCTCCACATGTACGCCAACGCCACACTGAAGAGCTGGAACTATATAGAGGAACTGCAGGGCTCGCTCGATGATTTCCATGTGATCGGCTGCAAGTGGACGCCGTTCGAGATATCCTACTACATGAACGGAAAGCTCATCAGGTCGAGTGCACGGCACAGTCCGTGGAATTCCGTCACGTTCGATCCGTTCAACCATGGCATCGGTGCCGTGCCGCTTCACGCCATACTCTCAGGGCAGATCATGAACCCAGCCTCATCTTGGCTGAAGGGTCTTACGGATCTTTCCAAGTGCACATTCCCGGATCATTATTATGTCGATTACATCCGCATCTACGGCTATCCTGATCCTGCGAATGAAAAGCCTTCGGTCTCATGGGCTGAAAAGTATGAGAGTGGTCCGGAGACGATTAAAAAGGAGGGAGAACGGATGACTTACCGGGTCAATGCGTCCCCCGCATCGAAAACCAAGGCTCCGATCGAGGCCGTGTATCTTTTCGACAGCGGCTATCTTCTTGAGTGCAAAACGAAACCGCCGTTTGATTTTTCCGTTGAATGCACGCAGAAGTTTTATGACGGAACAGACTTCATGCGTCCGGGGCGGCAGCGTCTGAAGCCGCATTTCGACGGCACACACGCGCTTGTCGCATTCGCCCAGGACGCAAACGGGAAGATAAGCAAGACTGATGCGTTGGAATTCATGATTGTATGTGCGGATCGCATATCGAAACCGTTTCAGGGGAAGGCTGCGAAGATACCGGGTGTAATCGATCCCGCGTATTACGATGAAGGCGGACAGGGTGTTGCGTATTCGGATGGCTCAAAGGGGAATATGCACGGGAAGCGCGCGAATTGGCGTCTTGATGAGGATGTTGACTGCAAGCCTGGTACGGTTGGCGGTGTAGGTGGAGGGGAGTGGATAAACTACACTGTCGATATCGCAGAAGCCGGAGATTACGAGGTGACGTTCAAGTACGGCACACCGTCACGGACGGAGCAGTC
>JAGBFY010000345.1 GCA_017936245.1 Kiritimatiellia bacterium | reverse complement strand
ATTATTTTCGCAAATCTTGTGGAGTGATTGTAGAGATACCTGCAAGACCCGTCTTCTGACTTGTGCTACTGGATCAACGGGCGTCTAACTCGTCGACATTCCTGAATGGGCCGTATGTCCGTTCTCCCAGGTTTTGCAAGCGCCTCTTAAACTTGCGGGGACAGTCCCCGCAGCTGTTCACAAATAGGGAAGGGTGGAAGTGACTTGACCCTTCGGCGGAAACCGTCGGAAAATTTGTCCTGGACGGAATTGTGAAGGTTATGTCAAATTTCAGTCAATTCGCAGAAGCGACTTCGCCGCCGCAAAGCTTTTTTTGAGATCCACTTTTTTTGCTCCCAGCCGGGCGCAGCCTTCCGCGAAGCGGCGGAACTTGTGAGGGCCGGGGTTTAGGTTGTCCATTACATGCACCTCTGCCTTTCCGAATGAGCAGGCCTCCGAAAGCATCCCTGTGGATTCTGCGCTGACGTAGAGATGTGATGCAAGCGAAACGAATGCTGGAATCGGGTTGAAATGGTCCTTTGAATACAGGAGCTTGTAGTCGAACGGAAACGAATCGACCACGGCCTCCACTTCGGGCGGAGTTCTGCGTGATGTCGTCACCCAGATTTCACGTCCTGCCGGTTTGTGTACCGCAAAGATGTCCTCAAGCTGCGAACGCATCCATTCAGGCGTCATGGTTGAGCACTTGTTCGGACCTCCGACAATCACGGCGACTGCATCCTGCGCGATGCTTCCGGGATTGATGTTGCGCTTTTCGCAGAAATCCTTGACTCCGGCTTCGTAGAATTTCTCGTCGGCAGCGACAAGGTTCACGGGTATTTCAATTATGTTTGGGGCAGAAGGGGGATTGTCGAACGATGGCGCAAGAACGCAGTCGAACTGCTTTATGCGATACCCGCGTGGAAGCAGAACGACTCCGCATGGCACACCGAGTTTTCCCGCGATCGTTTTTACTGCATAGAAGGTGCCGGACCCAGTGCCGATTACGGCCTTGTAGCCGGATTTTGTCAGCTCATCGGTGAAACCGTCAAAAAGTGAGCTTGTACGGACTCCGATATTGTCGAGAAGGTACGAAACGGCTTTTGCCGCCCTGCTTCTGAACCTTATGGGGCGAATGTCGAATTCAGTTCCAAGCGCCCGGGCGAAAGCCTTGGATTGGTTTTCATGGCCGGCTTTGCCGTCTGTAAGGATGAGCACTTTCATTTTTTGAGAAGCATTTCCTTTACGGCCTTGCGCACCTGACGTTTTGCTGTTGCCATGCTGCCTTTGACGGTGCAACCTGCCGCACGGATGTGTCCGCCGCCGTTGAACTGCTTGGCGAGTGCCGTGGCGTCGAACTGTGCGCGTGTACGGATTGAAACACGGATTTCCCGGGTGCGATCCGGTATCTGGTAGAAGAAGAGCGCAATCTGGTTGCCGGATACGGAGCGCGGAATCTCTATCACATCCTCTGCTTCCGCCTTGGTGCCGCGCACCTCGCGGAAATCATCGCGGGAGAGCGTCACTTCCGCTACTTTCCTGTTCTTCCATACATGAAGCGAGCGCCATGCACGGCGTTTGAGCTCCATCGCCTTCATGGGGAATGAGTTGTAGAGGATGTCGTTGATGAACGCCGTCCGTACGCCTCGCTTCAGAAGATCGGTGGCGACGCGCATCGTGCTCGGCTTCACGGAGTCGTATGCGAACCTGCCGGTGTCGGTTACGATTGAAACCCAAAGCGCTTCGGCTGTCGCGTGATCGATCGGCCATTCCATCCATTTAGCAAAATGCCATACGAGCTCGCCTGCTGAACTTGCGGCCGGATCGAGAATCGCCACGCCAGAAGGCTCGCTGGTTGCATGATGGTCGATGGTGATCGTGGGGAGCTTTTCGGCAAAAGGACGCACTTCAGGCGGCAGCCTGTCGGGAGACGACGCATCGACATATATGAAAAGGTCGAATTTTTTGCGTTTGAGTTTCTTCAGCGGCAGGAGGTCGGATACGCCTTCAAGGAAGCCTGGCTTTCCGAGCGCTTTTATGTCGGCGGTGGCTACCGCCTGCTTTCCGGCCGCAACAAGCATGCGGGAAAGCGCAATCATCGATCCAAGCGAGTCGCCGTCGGGACTTAGGTGACCTGAGATCAAAATCGATTTAGCCTTCCCGATCAGGGATCTTGCCGCTTCGTATGCGGAGCGTCTGTCTGATTTGTCCATTGACCGCATATTAAACCAAATTCCGCCGTTTCAATCAAGTGCGACAAAATCTCCAAATCTTTTGCCTCTGGAGGTTCCCCATTTTTTCTGGCATAAAAAACGCCGCACCCTTATAAAATAGGGGTGAAGTGGCGATTTTCATTTTGCCGCAAGTGAAAATCAGTCCGCAGAAGCAGGGCGTCGCTTCTGATTTCGAGGCGGAAACGGTTGGTTTGGATGTAGCTGTCATCCCGTGTTCAGCCCGAAGAAGTCGAACAGGGAGGAGTCGTCTTTCTTTTCGGCTTCCTTCGGGTCGAATCCCCGCCATCTGCGGCCTCTTTTCAGT
>JAGBFY010000344.1 GCA_017936245.1 Kiritimatiellia bacterium | reverse complement strand
CCCTACGAAGGCTACCAGTGGCTATATACGAAAACGTTTCGCAGACCCGCAGTCGCGGCGGGACAGCGAGTCATCCTTGAATTTGAAGGGATAGATACCCTTGCGGATATATTCTTCAACGGGAGGAAGATCGGTGAAACGTCCAACATGCTGATACCGCACGAATTCAACGTGACGAAGCTGTTGAAAGATGGAGACAACACCGTTCAGGTGCTGATCCGCAGCGTGATGTGCGAGGCCCAGCACATGACCATCGGACAGCTCGGCTATTCGATGGGCGACTCCCTTGCCGATGCAGAGCCGTTCCGCAAGGCCGGGCACATGGGTGGATGGGATATTTTCCCCCGTGTGTTCGTCAGCGGACTGTGGAGGGGTGTGTCCCTGCATGTGCAGGATCCGGTGCGCATAGACCAGACGGCATGGATAGTAAAGTCGCTTGATGTGTCGCGCAGACGCTCCGACCTGATGGTGACGTGCCGTGTGCAGGCTCCATTCCGGCATATCGGTAACGCAAACATAAAATATACGATTTCCCGTGAGGGGAAGAGGTATGCTGAATTCGTGAATCGTCTGGCGACGTATCAGAATGTCGCCTGTTTTCAAGTGTCGGACGTAAGTCCCTGGTGGCCAAAGGGCATGGGTGATGCTACGCTTTACGATGCCGCAATTGAGGTGGCAGGAGATGACGGCAAGGTGCTGGCGAAACATACGGAGAAGATAGGATTCCGTACGGTGAAGCTTGAAAGGGATGATGTGTACGGTCCTGAACGGCCGGGACAGTTCCTCTTCCGCATAAACGGGGAGCCATGTTATGTGCGCGGCTCGAACTGGGTTCCGCTTGATGCGTTCCATTGCCGGGATGGACAGTTCCTCAAGTCCACGCTTGAAATGTTTGTCGATCTCAACTGCAACATGGTCAGGGTATGGGGCGGCGGCGTTTACGAATCTGATGAATTCTTCGATTTCTGCGATGCTAACGGATTGATGGTTTGGCAGGATTTCATGACGGGATGCTCGGTGTTCCCGCAGAGCGATGAATATGCAAAAGCGACAGAGAAAGAGGTCCGAACTGTGGCTCTCAAGTACCGTAACCGCGCTTCGCTCGTTCTTTGGAGCGGAAACAACGAGAACGACGAGGCGTTCGGGTGGAAACTCGGCACTCTATCCCGCGATCCGAACAAGGACCGCAACAGCAGGTCCACCATACCCAATGTGCTCTACGAGTTCGATGTGACGCGCCCATATCTGCCAAGCTCGCCGTATCGGTCGCCTGATGTCATATCAGGGAAGGCCAAGCCGTCCGAGCAGCACCTTTGGGGAAGGCGTGAATACTATAAGGTCCCGTATTACACGAATTCGCCGTGCTGGTTCGCATCTGAGATGGGCTATCATGGCATGCCAAACAGGACTTTGCTTGAAAAGGTCATGTCCAAGGATTGCGTGTATCCATGGAAGGGCGAGGTCTCAAAATTCGAGAAGGACCACCTGAAGCTGAAATGGAACGATGAGTGGCTGTTGCGGGCTTCCAATCCGCTAATGAGACGCAACAATTCGCTGGTTCGAAGGAATAATCTGATGACCAATCAGGTGCGCATCATGTTCGGAGGTGTGGATACGGATCTTGATACCTTCATCGCGCAGTCGCAGACGGTTCAGGCGGAGGCCATGAAGACGTTCTGCGAACTCTTCCGGTCTCGCAAGTTCACCCGGTTCAACGGTCTTGTCTGGTGGAACGTGCGCGACGGCTGGCCGCAGCTTTCGGATGCCGTCGTCGATTACTATGGAGGGAAGAAGCCTGCGTACTATGCATTGAAATCCGTACAGCAGGATCAGCTGGCGATGCTCCGTGACGACCATAGCGCCTGGGCTGTGAACGACACTTTGCGGCCGGTCAGGGGACACGCCACCTACCGCGACAAGGCATCCGGCAAGGTGCTGCTCGACTGCGACTACGAGGTTGCTGCGAATTCCAAGACGCAGATCGGAACAGTT
>JAGBFY010000343.1 GCA_017936245.1 Kiritimatiellia bacterium | reverse complement strand
CTGAGTCTTGGGAGCCTTGCAGCCCGACATAACAACGCATGCGACAGCAGCGCCTGCAACCAAACCGAACTTAATGTTCATCATCGTTTTCCTCTCTTTGCAAGTTCAGCGTATTTTCGCCTTACTCACCATAATTTCATGATAAATCGACTGTTACCCCCGCCAAGGAGAACCGATTGAAGCGACCTCCAACAACGGCATCGTGCGCAACGCTTTTGGCGCCGCAGCTCTGCCATCACACTTCATGCGCGGCAGACACCGAAACAAGCGACAATTAGCCCTTACACACAACGGTGCGTAGGATACACTTTTTCCACCACAAATTGCAAGCATTCTTTTGCGTTCCTGAAAAAAAAATCTGCTACCGTCCTGTAATGGCCCTCGCCGCCTCAAGAGCCTTGCCGATGGACTGATCCATGTCGTAATACCTGTATTCGCCCAGACGCCCACCGATTACAAGCCCCTTAACCTTCGCTGCCTCCGCCTGATATCTCTCAAGCAACGCTTGCGATTCGGGATTGTTCACCGGATAATACGGTTCATCGCCAGACTTCCATGCACGCGGATATTCGCGCATGATGATCGTCTTGCCGCAGGACATGACTGCCCTGTCCTCTGGGTGGTAGTGCTTGAACTCATGTATGCGCGTGTACGGGACCTCTGCCTCGGTGTAGTTCACCACACTCGTTCCCTGGAAGTCCGCCATGTCAAGCTTCTCCTGTTCGAAAGCAAGCGAACGCCAGGGCAGTTCCCCATAGCGGTAGCCGAAGAGACGGTCTATCGGACCGGAATAGCACACAGGAACACCAGACAGCGCAGACGACCGATGCTCTTCCAGGCTGAACTCGCGTCCACATTCGACTGTGATGTTCGGATGGTCAAGCAGTCTCTCAAAAAGCGAATTGTATCCGCTAAGAGGTATTCCCTGATTGTAGTCGTTGAAATAGTTTACGTCGTAAGTTGAACGTACAGGAACACGCTGAATGATCGTAGGGTCTATCTCCTCTGGAGGCTTACCCCACTGCTTGGACGTATAGCCACGGAAGAACGCATCGAACAGTTCCTTCTTGTGCGTCTCGTCGGACATGAACGCAGGAAGTTCCGATGGCGTCAGCTCGACACCGAAGAACTTGTTCACAAGGGTCAGTCCCAACGGGAGGAAATACGTCCGGCCTTTGTACCGTGCAAGCACCTTGTGTTGATAGCCGTTGAAATCCACAAACCTACGGACAAATCCCCACACGTCATCCAGATGGGTATGGAAGATGTGGCTTCCGTAGGTATGCACCTCGATACCGGTTTCAGGATCCGTCTCGCACCGCACGTTTCCGCCCGTTACCGAACGGCGTTCAAGCACAAGAACCTTGCGTCCGCTCTCAGCAGCGCATCTTGCAACCGTGCATCCCCAGATGCCGGCACCAGCCACAATCAAATCTATATCCTTCATGAAGCGAGATTATAGCAGAATATACCGCAACAATCGCATCACTCCCGAAATTATTTGTGAAGATTTTTACCATCCTCATCGCTTCCGACAGTAATAGGCCGCAAGCCGAAACTTCAATGGGCAGGGAGGGTCATAAAACCCTTCCTGCCCATCATCTAACGAAGCGAGTTTGCGCCTAGCTTAGAAAGTATATGCTATCGATGCCGATATCAGGTGTGAGTAGGAGTTGTCGCACTCAAAGCGATAATTACCGTATCCTGTTGCAGCATTGCCCGCGTGAATCTTGCGCGTCTCGGATTCCATGATAATAAAGCTGTAGCCGAGATCGATGCGCCAATCCTCAAGGAATCTGTAGCTTGCACCGAAGCCGATGATGTGGCGGTCTCCGGAAGGAAGCATCGTCGTACCCTTCTTCTTGTTTGCGGGATCCATGTCATAGGTGTAGCCGATACGGCCTGTGAAGCAATCCGTGAAATCATACTCGAAACCGAACCCGGTGCGCCACGCATTGCGCCAGTTAAGCTCTTCCGTATAGCTCGCATCCTTGCCGGCGTAGTTTTTAGGGAGACGGAAGTCTATGTGGTCCACCGTGCTCCACTCAGTCCATGTAAGGGACGCGCCACCACGGAACTTCTCGGTGAAATCATAGTTGGCGCCCATCGTGAGCGATGCGGGAAGTATAAGCTTAGCCTTGCTGTCACCATTGCGGGGGGCGTTCTGAGATGCCGCCTGACCGGACTTGTCGACGTACTCCGCCTCCATATCGCCTTCAATGCGATGGTTGATGCGGGAACGGTACACAAGACCCAAACTCAATTCGTCTGTGACCTTATACTGGGTGGCAAGCACATATCCGCAGCTGAAGTCATCACCTTCAAGGTGTGTGCGGATGTACTGACGACCAAGACTGTAATCGACAAATTCCGGCCCATAAGCGGGAATGCCAGGCTGATAATACGGATTCTGCACCTTTACGCTGTAGTCGTCCTCATCAAACGGGGTCTTCTTGTTCTCGAACGTTATGTACGACATACGTGCACCGGCCGCAACAGACCACTTGTCGGTTATCTTGTATGCGATGTTGGGATTGAACGTAAACTGCTGGATGGTTGTTTCGGTGGTATCCATCTTCAGCGCCCAATCGTTGTCGTACTTTGTACCCAAACCATACTCGCAGTAGGTGCCGAATCCGAATACCAGATCCTTGAGAACAGGAACGGCTATATAGGCATGCGGCGGTGGGAACCATCCGGCGTTCATCTTCTTCTGCGGCACACCATTAACCTCAACATCGCAGAAAGGATTGATGAGAGTCATGCCGACCATAACGGAAACGTTCGTAAGCTCCGTGAGGTTGGCGGGGTTGTAGTAGTTGGCGGAAGCATCCTTGGTGGAGCCGACAAGACCGTTACCCATGCCAAGACCGCGTGCGGAGGCCTCATAAAGACCAAAACCGGCGCCCATCGCCGTTACCGATGTCATGGCGGCAAACGCAACCACCAACTTGCTGTATTTCATCTTCATTTCGCTTTTCCTTTTCTTGCTTAAAAAAGACGGTGTGACATTATATATAATTGTGTCACAAAAGTCAACCACCGCCTGCCCTCTTCCTTATTCACTCAGCAATCAAGGTTTATCTAATGCGATATACGTGCACTTCGTCGGCATCAAAATCATCAATAAAGCCGTTCATGCATTTTACCGAACGCTTTTGAAACACTTCCTGGCATTCAACTCCCGAAAGAGAAAACTGCGCTTTAACCGACTCTGGTGCCGTATTTACCGCAATAAGAAGCCATCCATCAACACCTTCCTTCAAAATCGCATGGATAGATCCATTCCCAAACACATCATGCTTCGGTCCGTTCAGAACAGTCGCTTTCAGCAGACTCCTTGACGTTCGTGAGGCAAGATCATCCTGAATTGACGCAAGTTCACGGGTTACGCTCGCAAGATTTGCCCAGCCTTGAGGATCCTCCGCAGCGCCGAAATTGTTCGGTGAAGGACGCGCCGAAGCGTATGTATACCATGTAAGACCATGTCCTCCAGCAACAATTGAGATGTAGGCCATTGCGCGCAATTCCTTTAAAGTAGGGAATCGCGCCCATCCGCCCCAGCCCTTAAACTGCTGAAGGATAGGCCAAACGCCCTTTACAGGACTTCCCGCCTCACGTAGTTCCCTAAATACCGCCTTGACCTGATAATCCACAAACAGCACTTCATGCCCAATTTGACGCGAACTGCACACAGTATATATTTCAGGCAGGAATACATCTGTAGAACCTATGAAATCGGCGTAGCGCGTTTTATAGGCATTCCCTAGAGAATCCGCCTGCGCCGTCAAATGGGCGTTGTCGTACATCTTCACCGTCAACGATTTCTGGCGCAGCTTCTCTGGAGTTGTACGCTTCGACGCATCATCCGCAAGATACCAAGCAAGCATATTCGGGCGGATTCGTTCCTCCAAAACCCGTTTCTCTATTGGAGATGCCGGATTGTTGAGCAGCTTCATTCCGTATTTTTCAGCAAGATCAAGATATTCGGTATAGTCCTCGCCTCTCTTCCAGTCATATGTATGCACAAGATTGAAACCTGCATCCCTTAACTGCCTGAACGCATTTTCAAGATTATTCGAGTTTGCAGCACAGCGATGAACGGAATAGATTCCAATCGGGAAGAACGGCTTGCCGTCTATCAACGTCATACCGTCATCACGCAAGGTGACAAGCCCCTTTACCAAGGGCTCAACCCCTGAGGCAAGCTCTGTCTCAAGCGGTTTGGGTTTTGCAATCTCAACCTTTGCAACTGATGCGGAATCAATATGTTCGAAATTTGCGCTGGCAATGCAAAGGGTCTGTCCCTCCTTGAAATTGGGCGCGTCAGAGCCAATCTCAATGACTGCCTCAACTGCATCATCAGGCACAATTCCTTCAACAGACGCATCATGCCAGGTTTTGTCATCAAAAGCCAACCCAAAATGAAATTCGGTTCCAAGTCTATTGCCTTCTGCATCATACCAGCCAATATACGTTCCTCCGCGCCCCCACTGGCCTTGCGCATCTTTCAGCGAATAAGTGCCTCGCACCCGTAATGTGAGCCTAAACCCACTACCGCCCCGAACGGCAAACCGATCTCCCCTGAAAGCAAACTGGGTATCACAATCCTTCCTGTTCAGTTTAAGATGCGCACATTTGACGCCTTCTATTTCTTTTACGGAAATTGTAATGCGGTTATCGTAGTTATTGACTATCCATTTTCCCGGATGGCGAGGCTGAACCGTTGAAAGCGACGCTGCCTTTATTGCAGAAGACATTACCGACTTCTCGTCAAATCCCAACGAAAAGACTACATCACCTGCATTTACACACTTAATAACACTGACGGCAGCCAACGCCAAAACACCACATTTCAGAACCGCCTTTTTCATTCTGCAACCTCACCTTCCTCACTTCACAATCACCCTGAACGGAACAGGCGGAGTTTGATAGCTTACAATTACAATTCCGCTACCGCCCTTTGCGCCGCCGCAACCGCCGCCGCCCAAGCCATCTTCGCCTGCTCCAGGCGTGGAGGACTGTCCATCGGCCGCCTTTACGCATGATCCGCCGCCGCCCAAACCTCCATCGATTTGTTGCTTAGTACGAAAACCCGCTCCGCCTCCTGCGTAATAACCATCGTCCCGGAAATGTCGCACTGATACCCAACACCACCCGCACCTGGAATGGAACCGTTGCTGTTTCCTCCTGCACCGCCTGCGCCACCGCCGCCTGACGCAGCATACTGATGCGTTGTGATTCCACCAGCATTACCCAGATTGCCTTCTTCTCCGTGAATTGCCAATCCACCGGCAACCTCAAAATCAATCCAGTTTTCTCCAGCAACATGGGTTGAGCCACCGCCTGAACCGCCTGAACTCCCTACATATCCATACTTTCCTTCTGTCACCTCTGCAGAACCCCTACCATCGTATTTAGCCCCTGCTCCCCCACCATACGCAACATATCCAAATGCCTCTGTATTTTCGCCATTTGCCCCAATGCTACCGCCTGAACCGATTTTAATCGCATAAGCTCCAGCACGCACACTGACACCTTTTATATGTACAACTCCGCCCGCGCCGCCACCGGCTCCACCCTGAAGAAGATTATCAGAACGATTTGCGCCGCCACCACCGCCTCCGCCGACAAGCAGCATTTCCACGACACCATCCACCGGCATCGCAAAAGTACCGTCTGCCGTGAATGTGTGAATGCGTTTGCCGTTTCGACGCGTTTCGACACCGCCCGTCGCCCCCTCGAAAATCTCCGCGAACGCCGCTCTGTAGCGAACGATGAAAACGCCGCTTCCGCCCTTTGCACCGCCGCAACCGCCGCCGCCCAAGCCATCCACGCCCGGACCGGGCGTGGAAGACTGTCCATCGGCAGCCTTTACGCACGATCCTCCGCCACCCAAACCGCCTTTGACTTCATATTTCTGTCGAAAACCTGCTCCGCCGCCAGCATAATAGATTTTTTCGCCTGTGATATCACATTCATATCCTTTACCTCCGCAACCTGGTGTTGATGTACCTGTCGTTTCGCCGACCTCGCTAGCTCCACCACCGCCACCAGCACCAAAAGGATTCAAAGTGCCGCCGCCGACATTACCCATATTACCGTATTCTGCATAGATTGCCGCGCCTCCAACATCATTTGACGTTCCTCCATTCCACATGGCTGCACCACCCCCGGAAGCTCCGTCATTTCCCTTACCTGAGGAATCTGCCATGCGCCCCGCTCCTCCGCCATAGGCATTTATGCCCAATGCCGAGGGAATTCCACCATTTACCCCTACTTCACCGCCGTCTCCAATGGCAACTGCATATTCTCCAGCCTCAACAAATACTTCTTTTTGATGTACTACACCACCGGCACCGCCGCCGCCTGAACCATATGTACCGAGCGCACCGCCGCCACCACCGCCGCCAACTGCCAGTATCTCCACATATCCCGAGCCTGTAACCTTAAGCGTGCCGTTCTCGCGGAACACAAGAACATTATCTTCTGCAAGCTTGATAAGTTCATTTCCGCCTGAAAGTGCGAAATCCGGAGAGTCCACCTCTTTGTTCTGTGCCGACAGAAGCGATGCACCCATGATCACCGTTAATGCGATAGCCTTTTTCATTCGAATACTCCTTTCGTAAAAAAAGTGTCTATATTTTAACAGAGCAATACTTAAACGACCACCCTATAAATGTAGGGTACTGCTCCATCCACCTACAGCCCCTCGATATTTACTGGAATGCCATTGCCCGAAAGTTCGGTTTTCTGTCCACGCCATATTACCGTTGATGGCGCCGGCGCTGCAACAGAAAGCCTGTTTCCGTCAATTTCAATTCTTACCGTCCCCGCTTGCGTAGGAACGGTTGCCGAAACCCTTCTTAGGCTGCCGGGGTTCGGCGCAATCAAAATTCGTTTAAAGCCGGGTTCAATTGGTTGAACGCCAAGAATGAATCTTGATATTGCATTTATTGCGCTGGCTCCCCATGCATGATTGTAGTCCATATTCGGCTTAACGCGAAGATTCCACGCTTCCGTCGTTATCGTAGCGCCTCTTTCAATCATGCCAAGCCAACTTCTGTCCGTCTTGGCAGTGATAAGATCGATGGCTTTATCTGCATATCCTGTTCTAAACAACGCATCCAAGAGATATTGAGCAAAATATACGCTGCATCCCATTCCCTGCTTTGAAAGCCACTCGGCAACAGGCTTTTCCTTTTCGGCAGGAAGCACTCCAAACGCAAGTGCTATCGCATTGGCTTGAACAGATGAATGCTTAGAGCCCTCACCGTCTATCACCAACCCTGTCGATGGGTCGACAAATATTCTCTCAAATGACGATTTTGCCTTCGCAAGCCGCAATGCAAAGTCTTTGGCGTCACTATCTTTCCCCAAAGCGTTTGCCATATCTCGCATCGCCCCAAGTGTACGGATGTAAAATGCATTGACGACAGCATTTACATCGCGAAAATCATAATCCTTGCGTTCCGACTTCGGCCAATCCACAATGTCGGCGAGTCCAAGACGGTTTGTATAACACGGCCATGGCATACGTTCACCGCCAGAAACGACAAGTCCATCGATTTCCCTGACATGGCCAAGCATAAGCTTATCCGCCTTCAGTATCTCATAGTACCTGCTGATTGAACGAATATCACCCGTCCACATCCAATCCGCCCATGCACTCAATATTGACACCTGCTTAAACTCGGTGGGCCATGTGGGATTTTCATAGAGGTATTCAATTGCGGCCCGAGGATACGCATAGTCGGAAGAAATCGCATACCAGTTCATTTGAGCAGTGTAGGCATCAGCCTCGTAAGGGATGCGTTCCCTGTCTCCATCAACAGGCATTCCGGCAAATGATGTGGCAAACATGGAATATTTGCAGAAGTCATAAACCTTGACAAGCCTGTCACTGTCGCACGTGAAGGACGACTCATTCCTATCTGCTGGATACGATACCACATAGCGCCGAACGCTTGACATGG
>JAGBFY010000342.1 GCA_017936245.1 Kiritimatiellia bacterium | reverse complement strand
GGCACCGGTTCAGACTTCTCGGCAAGCGACACGCTGGTGACGGTCGACACGGCCTCAATCGTCAGCGAAATGCGCAGCTGGTGCGTCGAAGGCGGATCCGAACTCGACACGGAAGCTGGCGCAACCGTGAAGCTCACGCTCACCGACGGCACCGAGCTCACGCACCGCGTCTCCTTCGGGGAGTGAGTGGTTAGTGGCTAGCGGTTAGCGGTTAGCCGTTAGCTGTTAGCCGCTAGCTGTTAGCCGCTAGTGGCTAGTCGTTAGTCGCTAGTGATTAGCGGCTAGTCCACAAATCTGCACTCATCAACACAAATCAATGAGGCACTTGCAAAACCAGGGAGGGGCAACGTCCTCGTTGTCCGCGCAACGGCGAATCGGGCAACGGGGACGTTGCCCCTCCCGTGCGAGGGAGAATCTCAGAAGCCAAGTCTGTCGAAGAAGTCCTTGCCGAACTTGCCGAACATCTCGACAAACGAGTCGTACGGAGTCTCCCAGAGCATGTTGAAAAGACGCATGCAGGTTTGCGATGACTTTCTGTCGCGGAGGAACATCAAAATAAGCCAAGAAGTGGTATAATTACTCCAAGTGTGAAATCAAGATGCGTAAAGGAGGAATGGGATGATAAATGAGAATCTAATAATTGTCGGGAGCGGACCCGCCGGGCTTACGGCTGGAATATATGCTGCCAGAGCTGGGCTTTCGCCTCTTGTCATCGAGGGAATGCTCTCAGGCGGACAACTCACAGAAACTGCGGAGGTGGAGAACTTTCCGGGTTTCGCCGAGTCGGTGTCGGGACTGGATCTCATGACATCGATGCATGCACAGGCGGAGAAGGCGGGAGTCCGTTTTGCGATGGATGCCATATCATCTGTGGATTTCTCCGGTTCAGTTCGGCGTCTTGTCGGGATGGTGGATACATATGAGGCTAAGTGCGTGATAATCGCAACGGGCGCGACGCCCCGCTGGACGGGGCTACCTGGTGAGGAACTGTACAAATACCATGGGATAAGCTCATGCGCCGTTTGCGACGGCAACTTCCATAAAGGGAAGGATGTCGCTGTGATCGGCGGAGGGGATACCGCGCTTGCCGATGTGATACATCTTGCGAAGATATGCCGCTGTGTAACATTGATTCACCGGGGCGATTCTTTCCGGGGAACGAAGGTTCTGGTGGACAGGGTTCTTGCCGCTTCGAATGTGAGAGTGCTGAAAAACACGCAGGTGGTGTCGTTCAACGGGAATGGCGGCAAACTCGAATCGCTCACCCTGTCAAATGGTGAGACGCTTTCCGTTTCGGGTGCGTTTGTCGCTATCGGGCATGTTCCCCAAACGGATTTCCTCAAAGGCTCTCTTGATCTTGATGATGAAGGGTATGTCTGCACGAATGGCGTAGATACTAGCGTATCCGGCGTTTTTGTCGCAGGTGATTGCGCCAATCCCCTATACAAACAGGCTGTAGTCGCCGCAAGCACAGGGGCGCAGGCCGCACAGCAGGCACAGCATTATCTTGAAGGTTGAACCGTCAAGGTAAAGGCCTGTAGTTCGCAGGCCACACATATGCAAATATGTTTGACCCTAAATAGGTCATAATGTGGTATACTAACAATTTTCAAGAGTTGAAATTGAAGCATGGAGATGTAACCGATGGAAAAATTGATGATCGCTTTGCTTGCGCTTGGTGCAATTGCTCCTTTCTGCGTGGAGGGGGCTGGGGCGAATGTGGATGTGTCCTTCAAGCCCGGGGCGTGGAACTCCAACGACTGGATTGTCGTGAAGGGTCCGCGCTGGGACTACAAGCATGGATTCGTCCAGAAGGCGGACTGCATCGAGAACGAATGTCCCGATGTTCCGGGTGACTTGGTGTACAAGAAGTTCCACAGCAAGGTCTATTCCGCGATGGTCCACAAGGAGCGCGGCGTGATGGGGCAGACCGTCTCTTCCACGATGGGGTTCGACCACCGCATGGCTCCGCTGATCGTGATCTCCGAGAAGCTCGATAAATCGCCCGAGGGCGAGCCGATGTTCGGCGAACATTGGGAGATCGTGCTTTATGATGAAGGTCTCAACGTGTGGCACCACATGATAAAGGACGGCAAGCCGTTCTGGTACAAGGCGGCATATTTGAAGGTGCCGTTCAAGAAGGATACTCCCTACAAGGTGGAAGTGAAGGTATATAAAACGCGCAAAGGCGTGAAAGAGATGGTCGTCAAGTGCGGCGGATACGAAATGGGCTACATCGACAACGATCTTCCCGAGTCGTTCTACGCCGGCATAATCGGCTGTGAAGGACGCAACCAGTTCTACGACTTCAAGATCAAGTGATTGTCGGCAGGACGGAGAGCATCGCGTGAAGGGCAGACCTCGCCATATAAAAGGCATCAATATCCTCCATGAGGATCCGGATGTAATAGTCGTCGAAAAGGCGGCGGGGGTTCTCTCTTGCGCAACTAGACGCGGCGGCGAGCATACCGTCGAAGATGCCCTCAACGACTATGTCCGCAAAGGGCAGCTGCGCAGCAGGAAGCAGGTGTATCTTGTGCACCGTCTCGACCGCGAGACATCCGGTGTGATGATGGTCGCCAAGACGCCAGAAGTGCAGGAGTATTTCAGGTCGAACTGGAACGATCTTACTGAGAAGACGTATCTTGCGCGGGTGCACGGAACGCTTGAAGAGAAGGAAGGCCTTTTCGAGAGTTATCTCGCCGAAGACCAGAAGACGCTTCTTGTGAGGTCGGTCAAAAACCCGAAGTACGGAAAACTTGCCCGGACGCTGTACAGGGTAGTGTCGGAAGAGAATGATACGTCTCTTGTCGAGGTTAGTCTGAAGAGCGGACGCAAGAACCAGATCCGCGTCCACTTCTCCGAGAACGGGCATCCAATCGTCGGGGATTCCCGTTATGGGCGGGATCGCGGCGGGCTGATGCTGCATTCGTGGAAGCTCGCGTTCATTCATCCCCATACGGGAAAGAAAATGTCTTTCGGAACCGAACGTCCGGCGTTCGCCGGTCGTGGCAGAGATTCAAACGAAAAAAGAAAGGGAGCAAATGAAAAAAACAAATGATTCGGTGAGGTGGCTCGTTGGTGCCGTGATGGCACTCTCGATCGCAATCTCATTCGCGGCAACAGAACGTGAATATATCTGGCCTGACGGAAAGATGCCAAACGCACAGCCGCACCAGATCGGCGCGACGACCGCCGAGGTGAAGGCGCCGGGGTTCAAGGCTGACGACTATCGCCGTCCCTATCTCGATTGGTTCGATCCGCCTGCCGGCGAAAAGATGTCCGACATATGCATGATCCTCATTTCTGGCGGCGGTTACAAATGCTGCTGCGATGTCGAGCTTGTCGAGAGGTGGCGCAAGAAATTCACGGCGATGGGAATCAGGTGCGTATCCCTCACATACCGTACACCCCGTCCTAAAGGTTTGGCAATCCACCAGACAGCATGGGAAGATGGTCAGCGCGCCGTCCGCCTTGTGCGTTCGCAGGCGGCGAAGCGCGGCTTCAATCCGGAGAAGATAGGAACGATATCGATGTCCGCAGGCTCGCACCTTGCGACGCTTCTCGCGACCAGCTCCCAGACTCCGGCCTATGCCCCCGTGGACGCACTCGACACCACAACCCCCTGCCACATAAACTGGGCGATAACATGCGCGATTGCGTATGCCCTCACAGACGGGATTGGCGTTCCCAACTCGCGCAACGGCGACGCGATCGACGTGCAGCTTGATCCGGTTTTCAGGTTTGATTCCAAAACGCCTCCGATGTGCATGTTCCATGGCGGGCTCGATCCGTATTCTCCGAATGCGTCGACGCAGGTGTATCGTCAGCTCCGCAGGATGAAGATACCTGCAGAACTGCATCTTTATGCCGGCCGTCCGCATGGGTTCTTCGGCAAGGCGGACAAGGGCGAGTTTGCGACCGGATACGACAACTGGTTCGGACGCGCTGCGGAGTTTATCCGTCAGATGAACTTCGATGGGCAGCTCGGTTCCCCCGTGGAGCTGATGACGCGTTTCTCGGACGATTCCGCACGTGCGGAGTATGCCAAGGAGGATCTCTGGCCGGCGGGAAAGATGCCCGATGTGCAGACAAACCAGTGCAAGC
>JAGBFY010000341.1 GCA_017936245.1 Kiritimatiellia bacterium | reverse complement strand
GCCATTATCTTCTCCCCTTCTTTTTCTTCTTGGATTTAGAACTGTCCTCCGTTTCCGGCGGAGTGCGGAAATCATAGACCTTCACAGTCATGGACACGTCGAACACCGCGTTTGCAGAAGGATTCGTGACCACACGGTTTTCCTTGCGGCTATCATCGACTTTCTCCTCCTCGACAGCTGCACCACGGCGGCCGCGGCGGCCCCTGCGGCCGCCAGAAGCCTCGTCCTTCTTGCCGTCGGATGCAAGGCGCGGAGTAATCGAATCGCCCGTCTCCCTGAACGAGAAGCCTTCAATGGAGATGAAGCGCGTTGAAGCAGCAAGTGCATTGACCGTCTTGACGATTCCGGCGGGACGTGAAGCGAATGTCACCTTGTAGTCGAGGTGGCGGGCGCACTCGGTGTCTTCGGGGTTCTGCGGCACACAGACGAGCGACTTGACTTCCATAACACCAGCCTCGGCTAGCATCTCGGCGAAGCTCTCGATGAAGTCGAGCTGTGCAGCGAGAACCGGGATCTCGGAGGCCTGCGGCAACGCATCCGCCTCGCCCAGAAACTTGTCGAAGCCGAAATAGAACGTCGGCTGCGAAAGCTTGCCCGAAACCTCACCGTTGAGAGCCTGAAGACGGCGAACCGTGGATTGGAGCCGCTGCTTGAACACAGGAGGTGTCTCCACAGGGATGTCCTTGTCGCCACGCTGCGCAAGCGAGAAGGCGGTGTCATACCAGATGCTCCACGCCATCTCATTGGACTTCACGCTTTCGATGGATGCAGAGGACGGGAACACCGGAGCGTTGTTGAACCGGTTGAACGCCGAGTTCTCCTCCTCTAGAGTGGCTTCAGCCTCGGTGCGCGACGACGATGCATCATACGCCAAATAACCACGACCGCCCGCAAGGACCACCCACAGTCCAAGCGATACGTAGCCTATCATCTTTATCTTTTCGGGATTCATCTGCGCTTCCCTTTCGCATTGCGCTTTTTGGACGGCTTCTTCGCCTCAGGATTGGCGGAGGCCGGGGCTGCGAACGAAAGCTCGATGACGAACTCCGAAAGCACGCCTTTCATGTTTACATCCTTCTGCGAAACGATCTTGACAGATTCAGGAACGACGGTCGGCTTAGTCTTGAGAGACGACGCGACAATCTCCTCGGCTGTCATTTTCTTGCCCGCATTCTGCTTGCTATGCTCCTTCTCGAACCCGGAGAGCGCATCACGCCAGCCGCGCACAGTCACACGCGTCAGGGGCAATGCATCCTCTTCTTCCGCCTTCACGGGAACAGCATCCCAGGCGGTAATCCACATTCCCGGCAGAAGCGAACGACGAACGGTTGCGAGATTGCGAAGTACGCTGAAACGTGAAGACATAAGCTTCTGGAACGCATCGCATTTCTCCAGCTCGGCCTGGGCCTTCTTCTGCTCCGCCTTGAGCTTCGTCTCGAGCTGGCGCAAGGAGTTGTTCTTCAACTGCACGGCTTCGGTCTCTGCGACCGCGACATCCTTGAGACGGTTTTCACCCAAGATGAAGAGACCGAGGGCGGCGAGCACCGCAACGGCACCAACTGCGAGGAACGGAATGCGCTTGATCGCCTTGGCCTGCTCGATGAGGGCCGGAGGCATCAGGTTTATGGTAAGCGTTGCGCCATCTGTCGCACGAAGCGCAAGACCTGCGGATTCAGCAAGGGTGAACGCGTCAGTCTCAAGAGCGGTCTGGTCGATCTTCGGACCAAACTCCACGCCTCCGAACGGATTGAGGAAATCGACATCGATCTTGAGTGTTTCATGGAAGAACTCATCGATCTGCGGAAGAACTGCGCTTCCTCCTGT
>JAGBFY010000340.1 GCA_017936245.1 Kiritimatiellia bacterium | reverse complement strand
GAGGGGTGCTCCTACAATGGCAGTTCGTTTGAATGTAGCACACGTGAAGGCGTCCTTGACTGGTCTTCCTTGCCCACCAATGATGTTGGTGATGTCAACAACTTCATTGCCACCAACGATGTTGCCCGTGATTTGATAGGTCGTGTTGCCTACAACATGGGCGTACTTGTCGGAATGGGCTGGACGGATGATGAGTCTAGCGCGGTTACGCTCAAGTTGGCGGATGCCTTCATGAGGTATGGTTTTAAGTCCGCCGCCGCAGTATCTTATGAAGACGGTTTGGCAGGTGCCGCCCCCTATTACAAGATGATCTACGCGCAGAACTGGGCAGGTTCTCCAGTTGCGATGAGCATTCGTGGTGATATTGGTGGGCATGCGGTGGTTGCTTGCGGCTATGCCCGTGATGGTGATGGCGACGAGTTCTGCCGTGTGTTCATGGGCTGGGGCGGTTCTGGTGACTCTTGGTACAAGTTCCCCAATGTTGGGAGTTTCAACACGATTAATGGCGCAGTCTCCATGCTTGGATATCGGCAGGAAGTTGAGGTGGAGGGTTTCGGCAGCACGGTTGGCATTCCGAGCGATGCCGTTGTACCTGTGTGCGGTCAGGCGAACGTCAAGAACACCAATCTTGTTATCCCCGACGGATCGTACAAAGTTGAGGTTGATGTCGAAACGATGGAGGCAAAGGTCGTTCCGGCGGATTTGGTTGTCCCAGTCGATGAAAACGGCTTCTTCGCAACGCGCATACCGATCAGCATGAAGAGTCCGAGGATAGTGCATCCTGATACTGGATCCTCCATGTCCATCGCACCGTTTGATTCCAAGGTTCTGTTAAGTTCAAATGAAAACCGGGTCAAATATGAGAAGGCAATGCCTAGTGAACTGCTGTTTCTCGTGATGAACATGAAGGTCGCATCCACTGTTGCGTCGGCTCGTGAGATTGCCAGCAGGGAAGGCAAGGCATTGCTCATGGCAAGTGGTTCTGGCAGTGAACGTGATCAGATGCTGATTGACTATATCAGCTATCTTGACTCCACGAGCGACATGTCTAACCGTTTTGTGTTTGTTCATGTGAACAGTGCAGATGCAACATCGACCGAAAAGGATGGCGATCCTTCCATCGGTGTGTTCGATCCTGATGACGGCGCGGCAGAGTTGCGTTGGTGGGAGGAGAATGGTCGCTTGGCGTACGATAACTTCATTGATTACAATGCGGAGAATGGCGAAACGCTCAATTATACGTTTAATGCCGCAAATGCGCTCGCCCTTACCAATTCGGTTTACAGTGTTCTGTCGGAGGGCTATGATTCGCATCAGCGCATCCATTCTGGAATATCGGTCAGTGTGGTTTCCTGGGATTCGGATTCCCTTGGCGAGGAGTTTATAGGTTCGGTTTCCCCTGATTACGGAATCCATGAAAAGTGCTGGACCAATGGTGAACAGGTGGTCTTTTCCGCGCCTGATGTGTATACGAACCTCACTTCCGGCGTTGTCTATTCTTGCATTGGTTGGGAGATGTACGATGACGGGGCGATTGTAACCAACGGACTTGGGAGCAGTGCGGAGATTGTTCTTGAAAAGGATACGGAAGCGATTTTTGTCTGGCTTTGGGAACCCACACATTACCGTGTGAAGGCATCGTTCATTGGTTTGCCTGAATATGGATTGCCGGAAGGGATTGTTGTCGTCACGCCTGAAACCGCATGGGCGGAGGCTGGATCCCGTATCACACTGAAGGCGGAAAAGGAGTTGGGCGACTATAGGCTCAATGAATGGATTTTGAGCCGTGCGAATGGAGCCGACTACAAGGCGTACTACAATGGTCGCAATGCGCCGGATGCGATGGTCAGCAAGAATGGTGACACAATGTCGTTCTTTGTGTACGAGCCGGTTTCTGTCGCCGCAAACTACAGCACGGATGCCACTACTGGCTCCATCACGGGGGATGTAAAAGAGTATACGTTTGAAATCCGTTCCTTCCCTGTCGAATTTGAGGCGCTGGTGTCCCTCAAGCATGGCTATGTGTGGGGGGAGAACACCACCATTGATCCTGTCGTTCACTTAGAGCCTGCGGTGCAGTCCTATATGGATTCCACGGGTGGCGTCTGGATTTGCACAGGCTGGGCGATAAACGGTAGGACTTATTCCGATGCAGAGATGGCTTATACTCTTTCTAAGGCTGGGTCTGCCTATTCCGTGACGTGTCTGTGGGGCATCAAGCCTCCGGATCCGCTTCCAGACGATAGCGATGACCCAAGCGACCCGGACGAGCCGAGCGATCCGGACGAGCCAAATGATCCTAGTCAGGATCCTGTCCCCGCCCCGATAGCATTCTCGTCGATATCTCAGGCCTTGGATGGGACATGGACGCTTGTCCTCACGAATGCGGTGAAGGATTGCTGGTATCACCTTGAATACACCGATAGCCTCCTTCCGGTGGACTGGAAGCCTGCGATGGATCCTGTGCAGGCCACAGAGAACGGTCCTATCGTGTTTAGCCCGGAGGGAAATGGAGCGGGGCGGTTCTGGCGAGCCAGGGCGACCACGAAGGAGACGGGTAACTGATGAGACTTTATCTGTCAATGCTTGCGCTGTGTGCGGTGTGCCTTCTCTTGTCCGGTTGCGGATGTTCGAAAGAGAAGACCTCCGCCGACGGTGTTTCTGCAAGAATGAAGGATGTTGCGTACACGAATCAGCTTGCGCAAATCCATAAAGGGCATATTGCCGTAGCAAACCGTGCTGCGGCACTTCGCGCTAAGATTGCGAAAATGGGCAAGGAAGCTGTAAAGGATCCACAATATTCCGCTATTACGAATGAGCTGGCAAAGTGCGAGGCTCAGGCGGCTGAGATGCGTAGGGCTGCTAGGGAGGCTGTTCGTGCGCGAATCCTCAAGGATGCGGCAAAGAAAGGCAATTTGAAGAAATGAAAGGTGCAGATATGAAAAAGGCAATGCTTGGTTTCATCGCAGCGGCGATGTCTCTCTTGGCAACTACAGCTCAGGCTGGAGACATCAGGTCAATAGATCCCTGCGACCAGTATGGGTATGTGATTGAAAATGGGTCGATGGCGCAGCCCTATACTGCGGGGCAGACGGCCTACTTCCGCATCCGCCTCGAAAACATGAACAGCCGCGAAAGCTGGGAGACGAAGGATACGACTAAGCTCTCCAACCCGTGGCGCTTCCAGTATACCGGTGTCGGTTTGGATTCCGCCCTTGAGTGGGCGATCAACCCTCCGAAGGTGGGTGTGTATGTGAGCGGTCAGCTTCGTGGAGCCACGGTCGTTTCGGCGCTTCCTCCCGCCGATAAGGGTTGGTATACCGATGTCCTCTGCTCCTATACAGTGCGCCCTGGGGATCTTGCGCTTCCTATGACTCTTGCGAACCAGGCCGGCAAGGAAATGGGTGACGGCTCTGCTACGGAATACTACCTTGATACGATTCCTCGTTCAGGCGCATGGCGCCTTATGTCCTACGAGCGCGAGAGTGCCTCCACCTGGGATACGGTTGTCGCCACAAACACCTGCACCTTCAAATATGGTGAAACCAAGTTCTTCAACGTCAACGCCTCTGCTGCGTCTGAGATGACGGAATGGACGACCGACTACGCCCTCAAGCAGGCAGGTCTCTACCTCAAGTCCGTTGATTTTACCGCCGCTGAATATTCTGTCGCTCACGGTCGCACCGAGAAGGTGAATGTCGGCATTGTCGGCGGTGTGAACACAAACGGCAACGGCACGGTCTATGCGATGGTCAAGGATGGCGATGCTGTTGCGCTTGCCGAGGATTCTGTGGAGGTTGTGACCGTCGCCGAGGATCCGAACGGTGATACCGATGTTGCGTATCAGGTTGCAAAGGTTACCATTCCCAGCGGTGCTGATGTCGATTCCTTCTCCTTCAAGGTGAAGGGTGTCACGCAAGGCGGCGAATCCACCGTATATCTTTCCACCACCAAATCCTTCACCTATGGCGATTCCAAGGATCTGGTTACAAACTTCGTAACGGCCGTCGTCAAGTGCGTAGAACCACCGCCGCCGTACATATCCGTCACGCTTGACGGTGCGGCGTCCAAGTCGGTTACGTCAAACGCCAACTACACAGATTACGCGGCAAAACTTACCGTAACGCTTTCTGAAGCCCATACCTCTGACGTCACGGTCGATGTGACTCCGGCGATGGTTTCCAATAACGGTACGGATCCGCTCGGCAAGTACATCGGAATGTCCACCTATTCCGAGAACGGTTTCCTTGAAAAGGTGTCTACCGTAGCCTTCACGGCTGCAGAAATGGCTGCCGGCACGCTCAGCAAGGACCTCTATGTTTATGTCCTTGGTGCTGATGACCAGACCGACGGCGTTGGCAAGGGCATTCTCTTCAAGCCTGCCAATGTGGCAATCTACAACAACGAAAACGTCTCCGCGATTCTCTACATCAAGAAATCCACCCCTCAGATTCAGTATCCCGCGGAGGGTCAATCCTATAGCGGACTCGCCGGTGGAGTAGCTTCTGCATTCACAATAAAGATTTCCGATGACTACACGAACATGCAGTCGCCGTTTACGGTGGAGTGGCTCAAGACCGGTTCCGGCACTCCGCAGACCATCAGTGGCGTCAATGTCAATTCCGACGGCGAGGCAACCGTTTCCATTCGCTACAATGCCGGTGAATACACCACGCGATTCCGCGTGAAGAATGCGGCTGGAGTTTGGTCCGACTACCGCACGATTTCGGTTCAGGTGAATCCCGCGAAGCAGGTTTCCGCAGTTGTCGAGGATCCGAACGACAGCGGCGAGTATGACGAAACCGATGAGGAACTCACCGTTCGCTTCAACCTCACGGAAGCATATGAGGATTCCACTCTCTATGCGTTCCTCGTTCCGATGGATGCGGCTTCCTCCAATCTTGTGGTGTGCAAGGCGTTTGATACCGGTGTCGCCATAAGAAGCGGTGACACCAATTCCACCGGCACGGCAAAGATCCAGCTTCTCGACGGCACGGAAGAGACCCTTCCGCTCACATACTCCATTGTTCTGCGTACGGAGAAGACCTGGGATAAGGGTGAGACTATCGGAACATACGAATCCAAGGATCTCGAGGTGTACATCAACAACGTAGCCCCGACCGTCCTTGCCGTCAACATGAGCGGCAGTGCACCGGTCACGGTGAATGGCGGCAAGTTCGGCGGCAAGGCCTCCATGGGGCTCAACAAGATATTTACCCTTGAGGCCGATGATGTCGATGCCGACCTTGAAGCTTCCGTTACATCCGAGTGGACATTCTCTGACCCTAACGGCAATGCGGTTACCAAGACGGTTGTCGGACCTCTCTATGACATCGCCTTGACAAATGTGTTTGAAGTTGCCGGTGTCTTCACATGCACCGTCAAGCTTCAGGACAAGGACATGGGCAAGAAGAAATGGGG
>JAGBFY010000339.1 GCA_017936245.1 Kiritimatiellia bacterium | reverse complement strand
GTATCGCCTACGATTGAATTCCGTAATGCCGATGGCGATACGCTTGCGCCAAGTCTGAAGGCCTCGCTCGCTGTGGTGTGCAATACAGTGGTTTTCAAGGGAACGCATGTCGCTTCATTCTCCTGGACTGATATTATGAAGGGCAGTTATCTGCTTCCTAAACCTGCCGACGAGGCATCGTGCCAGATAAGTTACGGAAGTTCTTCAGTGACGAGTTCCATTCCGGAAAATTGCGCATGGATATCCTTTTCGCCTAGGAAAAGCGGAGCGTATTCCTTTTCGACATTTGGTAAGGATGATGAACTTTCGTTCTCGGCTATGCTCAATGTGTTGCCGGACGGACTTGTGCTTTCTATAAGGTAAGGAGTTTGAATATGTGGAAGAATGTATTTGCAGGTTTGGCGGCATCACTGGTTCTTACTGCTGCGGGAGCTACAGTTGAAAGCGTTTTTGCCCGTCAGATGTGGCCGTGGCAGACTCATTTTGAGGTTTCGTATGTGCTCAGGACAGCTTCATCGGAGGCGGTGGATGTCTCGCTTAAGGTCTCGGCAGGCGGAGACGAGTATGTAATTCCCGCATCGGAGCTTTTAGGGGAGACGGCAGGGCTGACGGCGGGCGAATACAAGCTCGTCTGGGATTCGACGGCCTCGTCGGCTCCGACGGCGGCATGGCTCAAGGCGAACTCCGGCCAGCTTGCGTTCAGCGTTGTAACGGCGCCATCCGCATCTGCGGCTGAATATCTCGTCATCGACCTTTCGGGAGGTCCCGAGGCGGCATCTTGGCCGAGTGAACGCATAACCGGAAAACCTTATGGCGGATGGACCGTCGAACACAAGACAACGAAACTCGTCCTGCGGCGCATCTATGCGGGCGGCTCCGGAAACGTATTCTCATCGGAGAAGGGAGTGACGTTCAAGTTCGGCTGCGATTCCGGCGCCGACCAGGCGTACAAGTGCAGCGATGATTTCGACGCCGTCGATGCGACATTGACAAACGATTACTGGATCGGCGTTTTTGAGCTGACGCAAAAGCAGTATCAGCTCATTAAGGGCGATTCCGTCTCTTCTGCTGCCTTCACGACGGGCGACGCCTACCCTCAGACGAAAATAGGATATTATTCGCATATGCGCGGCGAAACGGCGGGATGCCTGTGGCCCAGATCGTCGGATGTGGATCCGGATTCTCTGATGGGCATTCTTCGTGCAAAGGTTTTCCTTCCAGAAGAGATCCCTTCGGAATGGAAGTTCGATCTTCCTACCGAGGCGCAATGGGAATATGCTTGCCGCGCCGGGACGACGGGACCATGGAACAATGGCGGCTCTTATGACGTGTACATCTATGACGAGACAAAGAGTCTTGAGGGTGACCGCAATCTGGATCTTCTCGGGTGGAATCCCGCCAATTGCAATGCAAACGGAAAACCTGTCGGCGAGAAGTTGGCTAATGCCTGGGGACTTTACGATATGCACGGAAACGCCGCCGAGTACTGCATCGACTATAACTACGCCGGTGTGACCAAAAAAGGCAGAAGCGGATTTGAACCAATGGGATACTCACCGTCGTCTGCGACAACCACGAGTTCCGCACGTGTTGTCAAGGGAGGTGCGTATGCAAGCTGGTGGACTACCGTCACTTCGCAGAAATACTGGAAAGGCCATCGCTCGTGCGGACATGTCAGGACATACAGCGGTGCTGCCTCGGACTACAACACTTGCCGCATAACGCTTCGCAATAGTGCGACCAACGCAGGACACTAAAAGGAGTATTGAAGATGAAAACTGCAACGCTCATTGTGGCAACAGCTTTATGTTCGGCGGTTTCATTCGGCGAAACGGCCGTGACGGTAACGTCTGTCAGGCAGAATTGGCCTTGGGATTCCAAAGTGACGATAGGCTATACGCTTTCGGGAGCTGCCGGAAAGTGCAACATCACGTCAGTGTCGGTCAAGTGCCGCCCCGGCAGGGAGTATGCGTATAGTACTGTGCCGCTTTCACTTTCGGCGATCCGTGGTGATATTGCCGGAGTCGCGAACGGTGCGCACGAGATCGTGTGGGATCCCGCTCTTGATGCCTTGACGAACGTGATACGTATCGTGGATGTGCAGTTTGAACTGTCCGTTGCGGAGGAATCGGCGGTGGTACCGTCAAAACCAGAATATCTCGTAATTGATCTTTCCGGAGGCGCGACGGCGTCATCCTGGCCTGCAACGGCCGTGGATTCGCTCGACCCGACGGCGGACGAATACAAAACGACAAAACTTGTTCTCCGGCGCATACGTCCCGGAACGTTCTTGCAGTCCAGTCCTGCGGATGAACCTTATAGAAATCCCAGATTTGAGAATCAGGGCGAGGTGACCCTCACGAACGACTATTGGATCGGCGTCTATGAACTGACGCAGAGGCAGTACGAGCTGATGACGGGGGTTCCCGGGGCGCCCAATCAGGGTGGGGCATATCCGCGCCATTCGATAAAATTCTCCGATGTGCGCGGAATTGAAGTTGGGAAGCTGTGGCCCAAGTCGTCGGATGTTGACGAAGACTCTCTGGTCGGCAGGATGCGTTCAAAGGTTTCTCTGCCTGCCGGCATTCCTGACGGCTGGAAGTTTGACCTTCCTACCGAGGCGCAGTGGGAATATGCGTGCAGGGCAGGAACCGACACTCCGTGGAACAACGGAAAGTCGATAAACGTCTATACGAACGATGCCGGTTTTGCTTGTGACGATGGACTTGATGCGGTGGGCTGGTATGCCGCGAACTCCGGCGGGAATCTCCACAAGGTCGGTCTCCGCATGCCCAATCGTTTCGGCCTCTACGATATGCACGGCAGCCTTTGGGAAATGACGCTTGGCGTGGTGCACTCGACGAACTGGCCCATTCACGGTGTCGAGCCTCTCGGCGCCGGCTATCCTGCAGAGTACTTCCCTGACGAAGGTGATTCCTACAGAGTTGCCAGGGGCGGGTGCTATACGAATAAAGCTGAAACGTATTATACAGACGGACTTCCAGAGACGGCTGTCGCCATGTGCCGTGCATCGGCACGATCCAGAATTTATCGGACTGAGCGCAACTATGTAGGTCTGCGCATGGTCTTGCGTTATTCTCTCGATAATGCAGGTCACTGATTGAAAGGAACAGGATACATGAAACGTATATGTGTTGCGGCGCTCGCCGCATCGACGCTTGTTACGGCGAATGCAGCCGTGAATTTGGTGAAGAATCCGTCTTTTGAGAGTGATGATGTCGCCTTCAGATGGGGTCGTATGGAATCGTCCCGCGAAACTGTGAAGGCGAAGGACGATCCGCGCTACGTGTCGCGTTCCGACACGCTTCATGTCAAGGAAGGAAGACGATCTTGGTTCTTCCGCTGTGACAACCCCGAGGGGCGCAACAACATGACGTTCACGGGGCTCCCAGTGACGCCGGGGAAGCGCTATGTGTTCAAGGCGCATTACTATCTTGACGATGCGGATGGCGCAACAATGGTCTGGGGCAATTATCACGAATTTGATCGCAATGGAAGAACATCCGGCTATAGAAATCTCACACATTTTGATACGACACCGGTGCAGTGGAATGAGTTTTACTGCACATTTTATGCTTCGCCCAGCTCAACAACGGTGAATGTACAGTTGATTTTCGGCGGCAAGATGTCCGTGTGGGTTGATGAAGTCAGCTTTGCCGAGGATGTCGAGCCCGAACCTGTTCCTGCCGTTGGCGCGAAACTGCCGGAGACTGATGCGTTTTCCCTTGCGTGGCTCTCGCCGATCACGAAGGCGACGCCTGAGGGTTTCCCTTTCGGACTCAAGGATGGCGACGGAATCGTGCATCTTGACGCGGCGAAAAATGAGCGTGAAAGTTTCCAGCTTGTCATCGGCGCGAAGCGGAACCTGAAGAACGTCAGGGTGAAAGTGTCGAATTTCATCCGCGAGAAAGGATTCTGGTCTTCGCTCGTCGGCAGTGGAGATGCGCGTATCCCGTCTGATTCTGTGACGGTGCGGGAAGTCAGGTTTGTGCCAGTCTCCGGCGTCAAGAATGCGCGTATGAACCGCCTTCACCCAGACCCGGTCGTGTCGTTCGAAAGCGGTTCAGTGCAGGCGGATTCGAATCTGGTTGCGCTTGTGACGGTGAAGGTTCCCGCTGCTGCCGAGTCTGGTGCATATGCTGCGACTGCAACGGTGACGGCGGAAGGCATCGCGCCTTGTGAAATTCCAGTGCGCCTGCGCGTGCGGAATTTCGCCCTGCCGGATACGCCTTTCCTCAAAAGCTACTTTTACCTGGCGCCCGGTAATTTTGGAGGATCCTACACGCAGTTCGATGAACGTCCTACGAATGTGATTTTGGACGATTTCTACAAGCTGTACCGGGAATTGCGTTTCACTGGAAATCAGGCCATGTATCGTCCGTCACCGAAATGGAAGAAGGAGAACGGGCATATTGTCGTTACGGACTGGTCGCCGTATGACGATGAAATCGAGCGTCTGATACGCAAGTACAACCTCTCGACGTTCCCCGTGCCGTTTGTCGGACTGATTGGAGACAATGCCGGCTGGAGCAAGGGCGGAAAGGGTGTGACGAAGTCTCCAAACGGTAAGAGGACTGTCGGCACAAGCCCTAAAAAGACGCCGTTCGGAAGCTATTTTGATGAACCCGAAGGGCAACGTTATGTCATAGAAGCACTTACGCAGTTTTCGGCTCATGCCAAATCCAAGTTCCCTGGAGTCACGTTCGCCTGGTACATTTACGATGAGCCGCCGTATACGGTGATGGACATACTGCCGAAGATGCTCAAGACATACGTTGACGCACTCAAGAACATAAACTTCCTCGTCGTCAGCACTCCCCATGCGGACAAACTTGAGCACTACAACATCCGCGTGGCGGCGTTTGGGCCTTCGTCCGTCAATCCG